>NZ_JARUJP010000005.1:0-218056 GCF_033659955.1 Clostridium tanneri | reverse complement strand
AAATCCTAGGAATTTGATTATTCCTATGTAAACTGTAGGATGGAATCTTAATCCTCCCTTGTAAGGTCCTATAGCTCCGTTGAATTGAACTCTGAAACCTCTGTTAACTTGTAACTTTCCAGCATCATCAACCCATGGAACTCTGAACATGATTTGTCTTTCTGGCTCACAGAATCTCTCTAAAAGATTTTCTTCGATGTATTCTGGATGTTTGTCAAGTACTGGAGCAAGTGATCCTAAAACCTCTTCAACAGTTTGTAAGAATTCTGGCTCATTGCCATTTCTTTTCTTAACGTTTTCAATGACCTCTTTAATGTAGTCTGCTGAGTTTACTTTTACATTTGTCATTTTATTTACCCCCATATATGAATTTATTTTATCATTAAATTTGTACAATTGATGTCTAAGTTTCTTTACACTATTTATATTCGATAACTATTGAATTAATCCTTCTCTTTTTTTTAAATCTTTTTTAATTTCTTAATTAATAATTTATCAAAGATTTGTCTTTGTTTCACGTTTTGTCCCTAATATATAATTCCCCATGAATTTTTTCATATTCAATTATAGATTTTTCATTTGGACTTTATTGCACTTCAATTGGACTAATGGTTTTTTTTAAATTTATAAAAATATTTTTTTCACATCCTATGCATTAGTTTTAATATTCAGAATTGTATATGTGTTAATTATTTAACCCTGTTTACAAAACGTTTACATTTGATATTTTAAAATGAATATTATTTAATTGTTTACAGTAAAATAGAAAATCAAAGAACATTTAGTACAATATCATATACTACTGTATGAATTTTTAAGACAAGGTTTATATAATATTAACTATTCAACAAGCTATCGTCATAACATTTATCTAACTTGCTTGGCTTAACCCTAATTTTTGATTTTTTTTCATAACTTTTATAGTATTTTTTAACAATTCTTTTATCAATACTATATTCCCTACTGAAAGTAGAATAATTAGGTTTCAAATTCACACCTTTAATTATACTAAATACTAAATTGTTCTAATAAATTCTTAATCATCATCATCCATCCTAGGAATACGATACCGAAATAGGTTGACATTACCCTTATTGGAATATATAATCAATATCATGGCTAAAATGTAAAATTTGTCCAATTTTGTATTTATACTTGTAATTTTGCAAATATTAAATTTTATCAAGGGGGATTCAAAAAATGAACAAAAAACTTATAACATTTAATTCAGATACTAATAAGTTATATCTGGATGGTAAGTATGTTTGTACTGTAGAAAAATCAAATGTTTATAATAAATCTACTGTTGCGAAAACAGCAAGTAATGGTTGGGAGCAAATAGCCAATAGTCAATTTAAATTAAATTTCTTAGGATCAGAAAGTGCTGCTGTTATAGCTGGTATGATAGCAGCTGTCTATGCATTCCCACCTGATGCTGCTCTTATTGGTGGTGTAGGAGTTATAGTGGGAGTTGCAGGTTTTTGCTCATTTAAATATAGAGAATACTGGGATGCCAATTATAGAAATCCCACTGTGAAACATGAATTAGATGTGTATTCAGATAGAACTTGGAGTACATATGAAACAACAATAAGGTACACAGAATTCCCTCAGCGTGGATAAATTTAAATTAAAAATGAATACACAAATTAAATTTGCAATATTTCTAATGCTGTTTTTAATGACATGTATGTTTTATTATTTTAAAAATATAACTTTAAGCTTTGTTTCAATGAATTTAATTTTTATTTTTATTTTTCTTTCTAACGCAATTAAGCAATATAAGAAATTTAGTAAAGTATCTCTTAGTGTAATATTATCCTTATTACCCTTATTACTACAACTGTATTTAATATATCGATATCTATATTAAAATAAAAAATAAGATTCATAAAAAAGTAGTGCAGTTTAAATGATGAATCACCTTAACGGGCGACATTCAGGCTGCACTATTATTATGCTCAAAAGCATTATTTGTAAATATGCATCATAAACGGTAACGCTAAACTGCTTTTGTACTTTGTTTATGAAACTAGATTTAGAACATTAAAAGTCCTTGTAAAGCTACTTTTTATAAAAATTGTAATGCAGTTATGATGCAGGTGCCAATAGAAACACCTCCCAATAGTTAAACACTAGTGGTTTATTCTATAAGTTGAAGAAGTATTTTGCAGAATTCAGTATCACAAATTTCAACGTAACAACATACTATAGTAAGTGGATAGTATCATTAATATAAAGGAGATTATAATGTTATCTGATAAGGATTATATAAGACACTCACTAGAAACAAATCTATTCTTCTTAAGAATTGTAAAGGAGCATGCCATCTTCGCAGCAGCTTCTCTACCTCCAAGAGACATAACAGTATCCCGTCAGTTAGTTGCCTTAAAAAACACCTTCGAAAAACTCTTAGCTAGAACAGTAATATTGGCAAATGGAATAATAGGAAAGGAAGCCCTCTCCTCTGGAGAATTTGTGACTAAGCTTACACTTCCTGCTGAAAAGCAAACTCAAGCATTAACTGGTATACCAATAGATACTAGAATTACTCAAAGAGAGCTTAACTTAACAGCTGCTACCCAAGGAAAGCAAACTAAACAGCTGCTAAAGCAGGTTTCCATGTTAAACAAGGCTGCAATATCCGGAACAAATACCGCTATAATATTCAAATCAAATCTTTTAAAGAATATATCTACCTGTAAAGCCTTTAGCTATACTTATCCTTCTATGCTTCATCATATAATAGAAGAATCTAAGTTCTACGTTATGCTTCTTACAAAGCTTGAAAATAAAGATGGCATTGACAGCATTAGAGAAATGATTGAGCAGGAAATTCTTTGGAATGATATTATGGGAGATCATTCTAAATTTATAAGAGGATATCTAGACCCAACTGAGGTACAGCTTTTCCAAAAGGCTAACGATTTTGCAAATACCTTTGACGCCCTTCAAAAGCAGGTTAATTCCCTTAAGAAGGAACCTAATAGATTCCCAGCAGTTACAAAGAAAAGCTTAAATGAAGTTACAGAATTGAGGAACTTTAAGAAACAGGGTACTGAAGGAATCCTAGCTTGTAAGATAAGATCTGTTATGCTGCCACTTTTGGCAGACCATGTAACTAGAGAAGCAAATCATTATTTGAGACTTCTTAGAGAATTTAGTACTGTTCATAATGTATAAATAAAAGCGCCACCCAATTAAGCTTGGGTGGCACCTTTTTATTCTTCATCGTAAAAATCTAAATAGGAGTGTTTTTCTCCGTCCTTCTGCCAACCTAAAATTGAATCCATGTTGACATTTTGTGCTGCTTGGAATACAGACTTTTCTACATCCTTAAAGTTTTTCTTTAATTCAACTAGTAAGTCCTTAATTTCATAGCGCTTGTTTCCTATTTTCTCCGCAGCTACCATGCAAGCACAGTTTAATGGCCATATACCAGCATTTTGTGTAAAACGCTGAATGTTCTGCTCTTCAATATAGTAAAGAGGACGAATTAATTCTAATCCTGAGAAGTTTGTTGATCTTAATTTGGGAAGCATTGTTTTAAAGTTCCCTGAGTAAAGTACATTTAATAATGTAGTTTCAATAACATCATTAAAGTGATGTCCAAGAGCTAGTTTATTACAGCCCAATTCCTGTGCTTTTGAATATAGCGAACCACGACGCATTTTTGCACACATATAGCAAGGGTAGTCCTTTGCAATACGGTCTACTACTTCAAAAATACCAGATTCAAATATGTTAATAGGAATATTTAGATATTCACAGTTATCAATTAAAAGCTTTTTTATATCTGGATGATATCCTGGGTCCATGGCGATAAATTCTAATTCAAACTTCATCTGGCCATGACGCTGTAATTCTTGGAATAATTTTGACATAAGTAAGCTGTCCTTTCCTCCAGATACAGCTACTGCTATCTTGTCTCCCTCTTCTACTAATTTGTAGTCCTTTATAGCTCTTATAAATTTTGACCATATATGTTTTTTATATCTCTTGGTAATACTACGTTCTATTTCCTCTAGTGGCTTTCTTTCATTAAAGGGAACTAATACGTCGCAACCACTTCCTGCAATATCACTCATCTTTAACACCTCGCTTTTTGACCACATCATTATATCATTTTTTTAATTTTTTGTCTTTGAAAATTATCGTAACTTGTAGATACAATTACCAAAAAGAATTATTTCTTAGATAACAGCTTATTTATATTAAGATGTGTAATGTTATATAAAACTAAAAACCCTATAAGATTAAATCTTATAGGGTAAAGTATTCAAAATGTTATTATCTTCTGAATCCTCTGTTGTTGTTGTTTTGTTGCTTCTTTGCTCTTCTGCAATCAGCACATCTTTGTGGCTCGTTTTCGAATCCTTTCTCTTTGTAGAAAGCTTGCTCTCCCTCAGTGAATACGAAATCTTTACCACAGTCTTTACATACTAAATTCTTATCTGCCATGTTAATTTCCTCCTTTTTGAAAATTAAGATTTAAAACTGACAACTAATTCTCAAAACGAGGACATGTTGTTCACCATTATTAAATCTCCTTAGCGATTATTTAACCGCTAGTACTTATTCATAATACCATACCACTATTTATTATGCAATAGATAATAAAATAATATTTTAAAAATCGTTAACCATATTTATAAAATATTTACTATTCCATCTATTTGGTGATGTACATTTCTGTTTTAATCTATTGAATAGCTTTCAGTTTACTTTGCTGCTCTTTGAACCTTAACAATTTTCCCTTTTATAGTCTTATGCTGAAGTGCCTCTAGCACCTGCTTTCCTTTTCCATCTAATATATCCACATAGGAAACATTATCTTGGACATCTATGATTCCGATATGATCTGCAGTTATACCTTCAATGCTGGTAATAGTTCCTACTATATCTCCTGGTCTTATTTTTTTCTTTTTGCCAGCACCTATGTATATTTTCATGATTTCCTTGTTAAGCTTAGCACTTTTGTCGGTTTTCAACTTAGGCTTAACCTTAGACTTTTCCTCAAATATTTTTCTTCCCTGCTCTACATCTTCATTAGAAGGCATCTCAGCTCTTTCTATTTTATATCCCACATATTCTTCTATGTCACTTAAAAATCTATGTTCATAAGGAGTTACAAAAGTTATTGCCATTCCTTCGCTGCCTGCACGACCAGTTCTTCCAATTCTATGAACGTAACTTTCATTTTCTAGCGGAATATCGTAGTTTATAACATGAGTTATATCCTCTACATCTATTCCTCTGGCTGCTACATCAGTAGCTACTAAAAAGCTGAATTCCCCTCGCTTAAAGCTTCTAATAGTATCAATTCTTTCCTTCTGAAGCATTCCTCCATGAAGTGCACTTACAGAATAACCTCTATTTTTCATTTTCTGAGCTAAGGTTCCTACGTTATCTTTTGTTCTGCAGAACAGTATACAACTATCTGGTCTTTCTGTGTATATAACTTTATTTAAAAGATTAAATTTCTTATCCTCTTCAATTTCGTAGTACACCTGTTTAATTTTTTCCCTATTTAATGTTTTAGATTCAATCTCAATATTAGTGGGATTAATCATGTATTTACGGGCTAGTTCTTCTATTTGCTCTGGCATAGTTGCAGAAAACAACATAGTTATTCTGTCTTTAGGCAGCTTATTTATTATAGCCTCCACTTGGTCAATAAAGCCCATATTCAACATCTCATCTGCTTCGTCTAGGATTAAATATTTAATCTTATCTAAGCTTAAGGTTCCTCTGTCAATATGATCCATTGTTCTTCCTGGAGTGCCTACTACCATATGAACTCTCTGTTTTAGCTCTCTTACCTGTGATTCGAAGGGCTGTTTACCAAAGATAGCTGCAGCTCTTACTTTTTTAAATCTTCCTATATTAGTTATATCTTCTTTTACCTGAATTGCTAATTCTCTAGTAGGTGTAAGCACCAATACCTGGGAGTCTCTTTCTTCTATGTCTATTTTTGTGCATAGAGGAATGGCAAAGGCTGCAGTTTTTCCGCTTCCAGTTTGAGATTTTACTATGATATCTCTGTCCTCAAGAGCTAAAGGTATAACCTGCTCCTGAACTTCTGAAGGCTTTTTGTAACCTAGAAGGTCTATAGCCTTTAGGATTTCTTCATCTATATTGAAACTTTTAAATTCTAAATTTGTCATACTTGTTTCTCCTTCTTATATTTTCTTATGAACTTAAATTATAACAATTTTCTCTAATAAAAGCATTCTTTTCATTAATATATCTAATTATTATATTTCCCAAAAGATAATATAAATAGTACAAAATTAAAGGCGAAGCTAATTGATTAACACTAAAGTTTCAATAATTATTTTTAAAACCAGTCACAAAATTACAATTTCTAAATATGCTGATAGTAGCATTCAAAATGAAAGGCTGGTGTTATTTATGAAAGTGATAATTATAGGTGGGGGTTGGTCTGGCTGTGCCGCTGCAATTACAGCTAAAAAAGCAGGAGCTGAGGTAGCCTTATATGAAAAAACTGATTTATTATTAGGGCTTGGAAATGTAGGAGGGATATTTAGAAACAATGGAAGATATACTGCTGCAGAGGAATTAATAAACCTAGGTGCAGGAGACTTGATTCGGATTATGGATGCTAATGCTCGGCATAAAAACATAGACTTTCCTGAGCATAACCATGCATCTCTTTATGATGTAAGTAAGGTTGAGCCAGATGTGCGAAAGTACTTATCAGATTTAGGTATCGAAGTTAACTTAATTGCCAGAGCAGCTACAGTGGAAATGGACAATAGGAGGATTAAAGCCATAAAGCTTCAAGATGGCAGCCTTATAGAGGGAGATGTATTTATAGACACTACCGGTTCTACTGGTGCTATGGATAACTGCTCTAAATACGGAAATGGCTGTGTAATGTGTGTTTTAAGATGTCCTACCTTTGGCTCAAGAGTTAGCATAAGTGCTAAGGCTGGTGCAGCGGACCTGTATTCAGAGAGGGTTGATGGAACTCCTGGTGCCTTTAGTGGTTCCTGTGAAGTACCAAAGGACAGTTTATCTGATGAGTTAATTAAAGAGTTAGATGAAAAAGGTTCTGTGGTGCTAAAAATTCCACCTGAAGATGTTAACTCAGATAAACTAAATATTAAGGTATGTCAGCAGTATGCGCTACAACAATTTGCAGAAAACTTAGTATTACTTGATACTGGACACATTAAGCTTATGAGTCCTTTCTATCCTATTGATAAGCTTAGAAAAATCCCTGGTCTAGAAAAAGTCCGATTTATGGACCCTTATGCTGGCGGAAAGGGTAACTCTATAAGGTATTTAGCTGCTGCTCCTAGAACCAATGACTTAAAGGTAATTGGGGTGGATAACCTGTTCTGTGCCGGTGAAAAGTCTGGCTTCTTCATAGGTCATACCGAAGCTATTTGCACAGGCTCCTTGACAGGTCATAATGCAGTAAGATTTGCTGCAAAGATGCCTTTGCTAGTTTTACCTAATGAAACTGTCATTGGTGATATTATTTCTTATTCTAATTACAGGCTGACTACCGAAAATGGCAATAGGATAAGACATACTTTTTCTGGAGCAGAGTATTTTAACAGAATGAAGAAGATTGGCTTATACTCAACGGATAATGGGGAGATTAAGGATAAAATCCATAGACTAGGCTTGTCTGATATTTTTGATAAAAAGTTAGTATAGAACAAAATTGAAGACTGTACCATGCTTTGGTGCAGCCTTCAATTTTTATATCAATCAGCCTTTTCTATAATGACTATGCTCAAGTTAACTTTATGACTTTTATAGTATTATTATTTTTTTATGAAACTTATTATTTCTTTCTCCACTTTTTCTACATCTGGAACATAGCTTTTTAATACTTTCATAGTTCCTCTTAAAGTATACTTGCCAAGGGCTGCAGGAATTAAAATACTATCTCCTTTTCTAAGCTTTTCAAGTCCACCCTCATAGGCTATCTCTCCACTTCCATCTACCACAGTGAAAACAAAAAATCTTTCTTCACTACTTGCTTCTTCCACTTCAGTTCTTAGGTCATACATTTCTAGACAAAAATCCTTACATAAACATAGGTAGGTTTTGTCAAAACCTTCATTTTCTATTTTGATTCCCGTACCTTTTTCTCCTCTTAGCCTCAAATCAACTACGTCTAAAGCTTTTTCTATGTGAAGTTCTCTATCCCTTCCATAGTCGTAGACTCTATAGGTAATGTCGCTATTTTGTTGAATTTCCGCAATAATAACTCCTTCACCTATGGCATGTATCTGTCCGCTTTTAACAAAGTATACCTCTCCCTTTTTCACATAAACTTTGTTCATGTAAGGCTCCAAGTTTCCAGTTTCTATAGCCTTTCTAAACTGATCCTTTGTACATCCTTCTTTTGTTCCAACTACGATATTGGCCCCCTGAAAAGCTTCTACTACATACCATACTTCAGTCTTTCCCTTATCTCCTTCTACTTCTCGACCATATTTGTCGTCAGGATGTACTTGGACAGATAAACTGTCCTTTGCATTGATAAGCTTTATTAAAAGAGGAAACCAGTCCTTAGGGATTTTTGTTCCAATTAGTTCACTGCCCTTTTCTTTTATTAAAGTATCTAATCTTTTTCCTTTAAGTTCCCCGTTTGCAACAACACTTGTTCCATTTTTGTGGCAAGCAACGTCCCAGCTCTCTCCTATATTTCCTTCTGGAAGATTATCTCTGAATAATGATAAATCTCTTCCACCCCATATTTTCTCAAAGTATAAGTTTTCAAATTTTATAGGATACATGGCAGTCCTCCAATTTTAATTTATATATCTATACTCTATTATATATATTTTTAATCTTTTCTTCAAATTCCCTGTGAAAGCTTATAACAACATTGACAAACACACATACTAAGTATAAAATGAGATGAGTTTTTACCAAAATTAAACTTAAAGGGGAGACAACTATATGACAACATCCTTTGACATATTAGGACTTAATGCCAATTTAATAGAAGGACTAAAAAAAGAAGAAATAACGGAACCTACGGATATTCAAGCTAAGGTAATACCTTTAGCACTAGAAAACAAGGACATAATAGGTGAATCTCAAACAGGAAGCGGAAAAACCCTAGCCTATCTGCTGCCTATATTTCAAAAGGTAGACAGCAGCAAAAGAGAAATGCAGGCAATAATACTGGCTCCTACCCATGAATTAGTTATGCAAATAGATAGACAAATAAAGCTTTTAGCTGATAACTCCGGCATACCAGTGACTTCAACTGCTATAATAGGAGAGGTTAATGTTAAGAGACAAGTGGAAAAACTAAAGGAAAAGCCTCATATAATTGTAGGTTCAACAGGAAGAATATTTGAACTTATAAAAATGAAGAAGATAAGTGCTCACACTGTTAAAACCATAGTGATAGATGAAGGGGATAGATTGCTAGATAGAAACAATCTATCTAAGGTTAAAGATGTAATTAAAACTACTATGAGAGACAGACAGCTTATGGTATTCTCTGCTACTATAAAGGAAGAAACTCTTAAGGAAGCAAAGGCTTTGATGAAGGATGCTGAAATTATAAAGGTTGCAGATAAAACTTCTGTAAATCCAAACATCTCACACATATACTTGGCTGCAGAACAGAGGGATAAAATTGAAGTTTTAAGAAAGCTAGTAGCTGCTATAAGCCCAGAAAGAGCTATTGTATTTATTAATAAAAGTGAAGAGACCCAGCTTACTACCCTGAAGCTCCAGCATCACAATATTGCAGCTCATGGAATATTCGGTAATGCATCAAAGGAAGACCGTAAGAAGGCTATGGAAGGATTCATAAGCGGAAAGATCCAAATTCTAGTTGCTTCTGATATAGCTGCTAGAGGTTTAGATATAAAAGACGTAAACTACATATTCAATTTAGATTTACCAGAGGACCCAAAGGAATACTTACACAGAGTTGGAAGAACAGGAAGAGCCGGAAAGTATGGCTGTGCTGTTTCTGTTGTAACAGAAAAGGAGCTTTCTTTAATAAAGAAATATGAAAGGGAGCTTGATATAGAAATTCAGCATAAGGATATCTATAAAGGAACTTTCGTTGATCCTAGAAAAGCTAAGCCTGCTGTTAAAAAAGATGTTAACAAAAATTCTGACGTAAAGAAAAAAAAGTTTAAATAACAAACTGATAATTATTTTAGAGTGCAAATACCATGTTTTTGCACTCTAAAATCATATTTTAACCCTTTGGTAGGAATCTCTATCAAATTCCTTTATTCCTCCCTTTACAGAATGTTTTACTTGATACATTGCAAAATCTGCATGTTTTATAAGTTCATCGTAATTGCCTCCGTCTATAGGATAATAGGCTATGCCGCTAGAGCATTTTATTTCTTTCTCTAGTCCTCCCGGAAGCTGGAACCTTTTACTTTCTCTATAGAAAATCTCCTTTATTTGTGCAAAGGCACTTTCTTTATCTGTAAAGCCATGAATATATATTGCAAATTCATCTCCTGATATTCTTGAAATCACTGCTCCAATTTCTTTAAAAACTGATATATTCTTTGCTGTGCACTGTATATAGTTATCGCCTATTTCATGACCATAGGTATCATTTATATATTTAAGATTATCTAAATCCATAAAAATCATTGCTCCAAAGCTTTTAGGGTCTTTCTCAATGATATCACTTACAATTCTTCTAAAAGCACGTCTATTATATAAACCTGTAAGAATGTCATAATCCCTATCGTACTCAAGCTTTTTCCTCTCTTCTACTTCATCAGTTATATTGGTGATAATGCCTAGAAGATTTTCTCTATTTTTTATTGATTTAACTTTTATCCATATGCTGTTCTCTGAATTATTAAATTTATACTCAACGGTAAGGTTGTTCTCCTGCAATATGGATTTAAAGATTTTTTCTCCTAAGATATCAAACCATTCATCATTAGATATATAGTTATCTCCGTTAATATGTTCAATATTAAGCATATTAAAAATGTTATCTGTTAGATAGGTCTTTCCTGTGTTTAAATTATATTCAAAGCAGCCTATCCTTTCATCGACTAGATTAAATATTTCTGTCAACCTAGCTGCCAAATCGTAAACCTCCCCACTTATATCTTCTAGTGCAGTGGTTAGTTCATCTATTTCGGATATTCCACTCTTCTCTAAATATAACCTGCCTGCTTTGTCCTTATTTTTTATTACTTCCTTTACTAGTCTTGAAATAGGTCTTGCAAAATAGTTTGAACCTATAATTATTATTATGATTGATACCACTATACAAAGGACAACGGATAACGCAACTGAAATTAATAGCTTAGATAAAACTTCATTATTAGGAATTAGTCTTAATATATCATCTGCTGAAATATATAGAAAAAAAACAAACATGGATGCTATTATAATCATTATAGCTATGGACATGGTGATAATTCTTAACCTAATTGACATGCCATGCTTTCTTTTCATAACTCCTCTCTACTCCTTTTATTTTTTACATATCTACTTTAAAAAATTTTCTACTATATTTCATTATATTATTGGTACCATTAATAGGTGATTAATCTATAAATAAAAACCGCCTCGGAAGCATACTCTGCTCCAGAGACGGCACTATCTTTTCTATTATTCTACAAATTCAACTATTCCTTCTTCAAGCTTAGCAATTCTAGCTAATGAATACACATCATATCCTTTATTGTCTAAAGCTTTACGGCCAGGTTGAAAGGATTTTTCAATTACTATACCAATTCCAGCAACCTTAGCTCCTGCCGCCTCCACTAAACGGGCAGCTCCTAATGCAGCTTCTCCATTGGCTAGAAAGTCATCAATAATTAGTATTGAGTCATCTGCTTTAATATACTTTTTTGATAGTGTCAGTTCATAATCTACTGACTTTGTAAAGGAATGAACGGTAGTCTGGTACACATCTTCATTTAAGATTTTTGATGTCTTTTTCTTTAAGGTTACCATCGGTAAATTCATTTGCATAGCAGTCATAACTGCTGGAGCAATTCCTGAGCTTTCGATGGTAAATACCTTTGTGATTCCATGGTTCTTGAAATAATCTCTAAAATAAGTTCCCATTTCATACATAAGTTCTGGGTCTACTTGATGATTTAAAAAAGAGTCCACCTTCAATACGTTTTGGGATAATGCTTGTCCTTCTTCTTTTATTCTTTTATGCAATGCTTTCATTTATATCACCTATTTCACAAGATTTTGTGCTTTCTTCTTTTAATATTAAATTTAATACTAGTGCTGCTATTGTTCCTGTTGAAATCCCCGATGAGAAAATCATCTTTAAGCCTTCTGGAAGTTGTGAGATAAAATCTGGACGGAAGGTAACTCCCAGCCCTAATCCAATAGATGTAGCTATAATTAATAGGTTACGATTATTTATCTTTACACGACTTAGGGTTTCAATCCCTGCTGCCGCTACTGTTCCAAACATAACAATTCCAACTCCACCAAGTACAGGCTGAGGCATTATATTTATTAAGGCTGCAAATTTAGGGAATAATCCTAAAAGAACTAGTAATATTCCAGCCATCATTGTTACATAACGGCTTGCTACCTTTGTTAGCGGAATTAATCCGATGTTTTGACTAAAGGATGTATTAGGTAATGCTCCAAAGAATCCTGCTAGCATACTTCCTACTCCATCTGATAAAACCCCTGCACCTATACCCTTTTCCTCTGATTTTATTTCTGAAACCTCATTAATAGCTTTTAAACATCCTACTGTTCCTATTATTGTAACAAAATAAGCTGGAATAAAAGGTAACACAACATTTAAGTTAAAGTTTATTCCATGTCCAAAAATCTTAGGTAAGGATAACCAACTTGCCTCACTAACAGATGAAAAGTTTATCATACCTAGTGGTATACAGATAACATATCCTAAAGCCATTCCTATTAAAATCGAGGCACTGCTTATCAATCCTTTTCCATAGTGATTTAGTAACAGTGTAATTATCATTATTAATAAAGCTATAGAAATATTTTTTAAACTACCATAATCGCTACTTCCTACACCGCCAGCAGCCCAATCTATTGATACCGGCAGTAATGTTAAACCAATTAAAGATACTACCGTTCCTGTTACAATTGGCGGGAATAATTTCATAAGAGGCTTAACAAAAAAACTTAAAATAATAACTATAAAAGAGCCTAAAATTGTTGCTCCAAAGATTCCTGCCAGTCCAAATTTTGATCCAACTACAATTGCTGGTGCTACGAAGGTAAAGTCTGTTCCCATAACACAGGCAACTCTAGCACCTACTGGTCCAATACCTCTAGATTGAATAAAGGTAGCAACCCCTGCCATTAAAATACTACTACTTATTAATGCTGTTGAAGTTTTTGCATCCAGACCTAATGCCGCTGAAATAACTATTGGTACAACAATAATTCCACCAAAGGCTGCAAAGATATGTTGAAAGCCTAATAAAATTTGTGTTAACATCTTAGGCTTGTCTTCAACTCCATAGATTAATTCAATGTGATTTTCCTTCTTCTTCATCTTTCCATCTCCCTCTATGATCTAAAGTATTTGTCTATCATACATAGAGCGTCGTAAGAGATACTTAGGCATATTAAAAATGCCAAATAAAAAAACACCCCAATAAAAATTGAGGTGTTGAGTTCCAGATAATCAGATTAAAATCCGTCTCCCCCCTAAGGTATGCCTAAATCTTAGATATACCCTAGGAGCGATGCTTATCCTAAAACAATACCTCGTAGTCTGCTAATTTACGGCTAGCAGGTAGAAACTTTCGGTCCATATTACCGATGATATACGAGCTTTTTGTATGATATGGAGTATTATATCACACTCCCCTATAAAAAAACAAATCTTTTAAAAACTTTTATTTTAACTAGGGAATTTTATAATATAATTAATATTAAGAAGTAAAAAAGGGGTGTTGTATATGAGTAATTTTATTACATCAAAGTGGCTTTATGAACATGCTGAGGATAAAGATTTAGTTATAGTAGATTGCAGAGCTGATTTATTTGATAAAGACTATGGAAAAAAGCTTTATGAAGAAGGGCACATTAAAAATGCTTTTTTTCTGGATGTTAAAAAGGATTTAGCTGACGAAGAAAAGGAACATGGAGGAAGAAGTCCTCTTCCGGACCTTAAAATGCTAAAGGATAAGCTTGAAAGCATAGGCATAAGTAATGATAAGACTGTTGCAATTTATGATGAGGCAAAGCTTGCAGGAGCAGAGAGATTTTGGTGGATGATGAAGTATCTTGGTCATGATAAAGTTTATGTGTTAAATGGAGGCATAAATAGCTGGATAGAGGAAGGCTATCCTCTTTATAACGAAGTTCCTATGGCTGAGAAAGGTGATTTTAACATAAACTTAAGGGAAGATATTAAAACAGACATATTTGAAATCAAAGGAAAAATGGCCAATAAAGACTTTATTATAGTAGATTCTAGGGCTCCTGAAAGATATCGTGGAGAGGTTGAACCCCTTGATAAAAAAGCAGGACATATACCTGGGGCAAAAAACTTCGATTGGAAAAACGTACTTGATGAAAAGGGAAAATTTAAATCAGAGGATGAACTAAAAGAATACTTTAAGCCTTTGAACAATTATAAGGATATAGTTCTTCAATGTGGTTCAGGAATTGATGCTTGTGGTAACTTTATAATATTGGATGAATTAGGTTTTAAGCCAAAGCTTTATGTAGGCAGCTGGAGTGATTGGGTTAGCTACGATGACAGCCCTGTTAGCAAGGGAGAAGAATAGAAAAGGCGCCCACTCCTGGGGTGCAAATGTACCCCAGGTACGGACACCATTATCTCTTGAGAAAGATTTGCTCTGAAAATAGAGTGACTAATCTCTATTAAATAGCTGAACAAGTTCTTCTCTTGACAGCCTATTTATCATGCTGCTATCCTTAAGCTCACCTGTAATAATGTTATCAATTAGTTCCTTTTTATGTTCCTGAAGCGTAAGTATTTTTTCCTCTATGGTACCTTTGGCAACTAGCTTAACTACTTCTACTACATTCCTCTGACCAATTCTATGAGCTCTATCTGTTGCCTGATTTTCTACTGCTGGATTCCACCAAGGGTCAAAGTGAATAACCAAGTTTGCCGAAGTAAGGTTAAGTCCCGTTCCTCCTGCTTTTAGGGAAATTAAAAACACCTTTACCTCTTCACTATTATTAAATTCATTTACCAGTCTAATTCTTTCTTTAGAAGGGGTAGATCCATCTAGATAGAAATATTCAATTTTCCTATCCTCTAAGGATTCGCCTATTTTCTTTAATGCTGAGGTAAATTGAGAAAACAACAAGGTTTTACCTCCAGAGTGTATGTTTTCTTCCAGCAGTGTCATTGCTGCCCTAACTTTTCCGCTGCCGCCCTTATATTCCTCTAATATTATAGAGGGATCTAGACAAATCTGTCTCAGCTTTGTTAAATAGGAAAAGACTTCAATTTTCCCCTGAAAATTATTTTTCATCTTTGCTCTCACATCTTTTATATAAGAGCTGTATACCGCCCTTTGAGCTGTAGTCATTTGTACAGTCATCTTCTTTTCAATTTTATCTGGAAGCTCTTCTATAACTTCTTTTTTAGTTCTTCTTAAAATAAAGGGTTTTATTAATAATTTAAGGTTTTCTAAATCAAATTCTGTGTCGTAAATAAATTTTTTATAAAAGTTTTCCTTAGAGTACAAATATCCTGGCATTACAAAGTCAAATATCGACCAAAGCTCCATTAAATTGTTTTCCATAGGTGTTCCTGTAAGTGCAAATCTTGTCTTAGCCTTAACTTCCTTAACAATCTTTGTGGTCTGAGCCTCAGAATTTTTTATATTTTGTGCCTCGTCTATGATGCAGTAGTCAAATGAAATTTCATTATATTTTTTAATATTATTTCTTAACGTTCCATAGGTAGTTAAAATAACATCATAATCCTCCAGGTTACTTATTATCTTTTCATGTTCGCTGGAACTACCATGAGCAACTCCTATTCTTAAAGTTGGAGAAAACTTTTTGAATTCATCCTTCCAGTTATATATTAAGGAGGTAGGTGTAATTATTAAGGATTTTTTATCCTCTTCAGATAGAAGAAAGGCTATTGTTTGAACGGTTTTACCAAGTCCCATTTCATCTGCTAATATGCCACCAAAACCAACCTCACTTAAGCTTTTAAACCACTTAAATCCGCCTACTTGATATTCTCTAAGCTTCGCCTTTAAGTCTCTTGGCAGAAGTAGTTCTTTACTATTCAATTCAGTTAGTTTATTTTCTATATCTTTTAATAAATGTACACCTTCTCCTAACTTATAATCCCTATTTTTTAAAGCTTCTGTTATATACAAGACTTTATTCTTCTCTATTTGTATCCATTTGTCTTCTATACTAGTATCCTCATTTAATACCTGAATTAAATTAAGAAAAGTTATTACACCTTCATCTTCAAAATCCAGGAACCCGTTATCCTTAGTTTTGTAAAACCTGTTATCTGCCTTATAACTTTCAATTATATTATTTAATTCCCCAACATCTATATCTCCAATATTGTAATTAAAGTTAAGATAGCCATTTTCCTCGTATAAGTCTATCTCAATAGACCTGGAGTCATATATTTTAATATTCTCTAGTCCCTTTCCAAAGGTAACTGAACCTAGGGAGTGTATAATATTTTCTCTATTGTTTAGAAGATTAAAAAGTTCTTCATCTCCGCCAACAAATAGCAGCTTGTTCTCCCTTCTGATAAACCTGTAATATTCTAGCTTCATAAGAACCTTCTCTTCTCTGCTAAAGTCTCTTATAAGCTGCATCTTGCTGCTATTTTCATCTAATATATTGATTTTTTCATTATAATAAGTTGCATATACGTCACAGTATATGCATTCTTCTTCCTTATAGATATGGAATTCAAAGCTTAAGGAATTAGAGGAAAACCTCTTTACCTCTTCTGAAATAGTAACATTTTTCGAAATACTGTTTAGTAAGGAAATAAGCTTATTATAATTTTGTATAGTTTTAACAAACTGCACTCTACCATTTTTTTGAAACCCTTCATATAAGAGATTATATTTTCTAATTTGATTTTCTGAAGGAAGATAGAGTTCATCATTAAAAAGATATACGTCCCTATTTTCATTTAAAATAATAGGAAGTTTTTTATGAGTTGTTAATATAAGATGGTCGTCTTTTTCTTTAAGAGTGAAGCTAAGTGGTAAATCTTCTTTAAAAACAAAGGTTTTATATTCTATACCCTTATATTTAAATATAATTTTATCTTCAAGAATACAGCTTAGAAACTTTCTTAATTCCTTAGGGTCTATTATTAAATTCCTACCTGTGCTTGAAATATTCTTGTTTGTATGGACTTTTTCCCTTATGAAATCTATAATTTTCATATCACTGAGGCGAATTTCATGATTCACGGGATTGTAGGCAAACTGATTATTGAAATATATTTTTTTCTCTTTGTCTAATGCTGAAATAAAGCTTCTTAAGTCATCAATTAAATACTTATGTTCAAAGCCTAGACGAAACTCCAGCTCATAGGTAGTTACACCCTTCCACAACTTATGAGTTACCTTTATTCCAACAGCTACCTTATCCTTCTCAATTTCCTTCTTAGGCAATTCTTTCTGATTTTCTTTTTTCTTGTAAAGCTGGTTTAAAAACTTATATCCAGTGCCGGTTAAATGCTGACACATAAATAATTTCCTGGTTTTAGATAGCTCTTTAAAGTCACTGCAACCACAGCTTACAGCCTCTACTTTTTTATCTGATAAATTTATTTTTATATGAGTCTTAAATTCATTATGGGTTACTGCGTTTAGTACATCTCCATAAATATGGTAGAAGTTTTCTATCTTTCTTCCTCTTATACCGGAAACTAGTCCTCTCTTAAAGACCTCTTCTCCAGTTTTTTTCATTAAATTGGAGGCTGGTTTGAAAATTATTTCTTCTAACTTTTTTATATTCATTTTCTCCCCCTTACCTTGTTGTTTTATTTTAAGTACTATAGTTAACTCTAATAATATAATTATACTATGTTTTTATGGTTTTTATTTTTTATTTTTTACTAAAGTACTTATCGGAAGTCTTGAAAGTTAATAAAAAATAAGCCCGACCTTTGCCGAGCTTATTTTTATATGGTTATAAAAGCTTCTCTATTATATAACTGCTTGGTAAGCAGACTGCTAATCCGTTGTGGTATCATCAGTGATATCATCCCAAGACTCCTTCATGCAGTGGCATGACTTCTTCATCATTGGATATGACATGGCAGGCTTCATAGCTGGGTGACCCATCATGTGACATGGGGCTTTCATCATCATAGGGCATGGTCTTTTTACCATATGACACATAGGTTTCATCATAGGGTACGGCTGTTTTGGCATTGGTGGACATGGCATCATAGGCTGCATAACTTGAGGTTTTATCATTATAGGCTGCTCTACAGGCTGTACTATCGGATGAATTTTTAACTGTATATTTGTATTTTCTACTACTGGCTCTATTTTAAACTGCACCTTTATTGGATCCATTACCACTGAGCCAACCTTAGGTTGTATATTAAGCTCCATATCTTGTGATTCCATTTTTGGCTGTATATTTAATGGCATACTTTGTGATTCCATCTTTGGTTGTATATTTAACTCCATGCTTTGCGCGTCCATCTTTGGCTGTATATTTAATTCCATGCTTTTCGGCTCCATCTTTGGTTGTATATTCAATTCCATGTTTTGTGGCTGCATCTGTGGCTGTATGTTTAATCCTAAGTTTTGTGGCTCCATTTGTGGTTGTATATTTAATCCCATACTTTGTGGCTGCATCTGCGGTTGTATATTTAATCCTAGATTTTGTGGTTCCATCTGTGGCTGTATATTTAATCCCATACTTTGTGGTTGCATCTGCGGCTGTATATTTAACCCCATGTTTTGTGGCTCCATATGAGCCTGTATATTTAATTCCATGTTTTGCGGCTGTATCTGTGGCTGTACTTTTACTGGCTGTACTGGCGGTGGTATATATTGTGGCGTTTTTTGTGGCTGAGGTTGTGGTTTTGGCTGAGCATATTTTTGAGGCTGTGCTTTAATAGGCTGAGCATAATTTTGCGGCTGTTGTTGTGGCTGCTTCATTTTTCTTTCCGTTTCTTCCTCTTCCATTCTATACATCATCATTGGGCACATCATAGGATACTGAAAAGGCATATAATCTTCCATTTCATAGTCTCGGTACATGATTTTCCTCCAATTAAACATTACATCAATTTATTATATGCAGAGCTTTCTACTATGTTCATGGTTAATATTAAATCTTTACGATGACAATGCCCTTTTAATCTCTACTAAGTAGCTTTTTCTTATAACTAGAAAATAGATAACCTGAACTACCATCATGCCTCCCATAACTAGAAAAGCCGCTGTAGTTATCTCTAGTTCAAAGGCATATTTTAGGGAAGAGAGTGCAAAAAAGGAGTGTATCACAGCAATTATATAAGGAAATAAAAACAATACTCCTATTTCGATAGTTAATATCCTCTTTATCTCCTTATAGGTTAGCCCTATTTTATAGAGCTGCTTATACTTCTTTTTATCCTCTAGAATATCCATATAACACTTGTTATACAAGAAGCTTGCCGTTGTTATTAGAAATATAAGTCCTATAAATATTGAACTGAATAAAATTATCCCATAGGCTATCTTAGTTCCTTCTAATATATTAGCCTTAAGAAAATTATTATAGTAGCTGCCTATTTTGTCTTCTCCAAAATTATTATGATAATCCTTGCATATCTTTAATGTGCTCTTATAATTCTCAACGTTAAAGACCCAAAAATAGTTTTTAGCTCCTTTTATATTTTCATATACATTATCTTTAACCACATATACCTCTCCATAAAAGGCAGGTAGTATTCTTCTGTCATTCTTTCCAGTAAGCTTTAATTCTATGTTATTTAATATAATAGACTTTTTCTCCTTCTGAGCTAAGGTAGAAACTATTATACTCTCATCCTCATTAAAGGGAATTGTGCCTAGAGATATCATGGCTGCTAATTCTTTGTAGGCAGTTTCTTTAATTATGGCAACTTCTTCTTTATATCCATCTGGAATAATAAATTTCATTTCGCCCTTAGTCTTAGTGTAATCTATTCTCTCTCTTTTCAAGGCATTCTCTATAAAGTCTGCTCTACTTTTATTGTTATCCCTATTAGCTAAGAAAAAAGCCTGAGGAAAACTTCTGTTTATCTGCTCTTCCTTATCCCTCCAATAAGCATATACTGACCCTACAGCTGAAAGAGCCACTGCTGAGGTTATAGTAATGAGGAAAAATATTCTCGTATTGTCTTTTACTCTGTACAATAAATTTGATACCCAGAGCATTTTAGTTTTATTCCTGTATACTTTCTTATTTTTTTTAATTAACTTAATTATAAATATACTTAATTGAGAAAATAATAAATATGTGGCTGCAATAACCATTGTTGTTACTGGTATTATTCTATTAGCTATTGTCTTTATATTGGCTGTAATGGACAAGTAATAACCTGTAGCTAACAATACTATGCATATAACTGTAAGAAAAATAGATGTCTTTGGCTCTGGTTTTGGCTTTTTAGATCCTTTAAGTAAAGTTAAAACCCTATCTTCCTTTATAATGAAGGAACAAAGCAGCGAAATTACTATACCTATTATTAGAAAAGCAGTGAAAGTAATAACTGCAGCTTTGGTTGGAAAGTAAAAGCCTAATGCACTATATCCTAACAGCTTTCCACTAACTGCTAAAAGTATTTTTGAGAAAACTAAGCCTAGCATTATGCCTAACACTCCAGCTACTGAACTAATTAGTATGTTTTCAGTAGTTATCATCCTTTGTATCTGCTTTTTAGAGGAACCTGTAATATAAAGTATTCCGAATTCTTTATACCTACTTTTTAAAAATACACTTACTGAATAAAATACAAAGAAGGATAAAAATAGATAGGCAATAATTGTGGTCATATTAAGAGCCTTTTGTAAATACAGTGGCAGCAGATCTGCTTGAAAACCTGGATGAAATATAATCATAGTGAAGGAAAATAGTAAGGCTGCGGATATGGTGCTGCTTAAAAAGTAATCAAAATATCCGCTTATATTTCTAAGCACATTTTTAGCAGCAAATTCTCTTAAGTTCATTAGTTACTTCCTCCCAGTAGTGCAAGTAAATCAATAATTTCCTGATAAAACTGCTGTCTGCTGTCACCTCTATAAATCTCGTTATATATGGCTCCATCCTTGATAAATAAGATTCTGCTGCAATAGCTTGCAGATAAAGGGTCATGGGTTACCATCATTGTAGTTACCTTTTCCCTTTCATTTATCTCTTTTAGCAATTCCATTACAGTCTTCGCTGACTTTGAGTCTAGATTGCCTGTTGGTTCATCCGCCAGAAGTAAGGCAGGCCTGTGAATTAATGCTCTTGCAATTGCTGTTCTCTGCGCCTGTCCTCCTGATATCTCAAAGGTTCTTTTGTTTAAAAGCTCTTCTATACCAAGTATCCTTGCTATTCTATCTAAAGCTTTATCCTGCTCCTTAACAGACACTCCATCTAGAGTAAGTGGAAGCACAATATTTTCACCAACTGTTAAAGTATCCAACAAATTAAAGTCCTGAAAAACAAAGCCTAATTCTCTCCTTCTAAATAAAGCAAGGTCATCTCCTTTAAGCTTTAAAGGATTTCTGTCTTTTATTTTTAGTTCTCCAGAAGTAGGTTTATCTATTGTTGAAATCATATTTAACAGCGTTGTCTTGCCACTTCCGGAAGGTCCCATTATTCCTACAAATTCTCCTTCTTCTATGGTAAAACTTATATTGTCTAAGGCACTAAATACTACCTTACTTCCATATACCTTACTTAGGTTTGTAACTTGCAAAATCTCCATACTTTTCCCCCTGCTATGTTAAAGTAATAATATTTGTTAGTACTAATATCCCTAGCAAAGTACCTGCTGCAATTCTATACACTGCAAAGACCTTCATTGGTTTCTTTTTTAGATAATCAATAAACTTCTTAATAACTATTAAGGCTACTATAAAAGCCACAATAAAACCTACTGCTAGTGAAACCCATAAAGTCCCTGTCATTATAGAAAAATCAAATTCGAAAAGATCCTTTGCTGAAGACCCTACCATAGCTGGGATAGCTATAAAGAAGGAAAACTCCGCTGCTGCTGCTGTTGATAACCCAGCAACCCATCCTCCCATAATTGTAGAAGCACTTCTTGACATTCCCGGCCATACAGCTAAAAGCTGCAGTACTCCAACCTTAAAGGCCTGCATAACTGTTATGTTATCTAAGCTTTCTACTCTGTGAGCCTTATTTCTATATACTTTTTCAATTATTATTAATAGGAACCCTCCTACAATAAATCCTAATATAACTGCTTCTGGTACAAACTTTGATTTTATCTTATCGTAGAATAACACTCCTACAACTGCCATTGGAATAGAAGCTGTAATAACGTTTATTCCAAACCTAAAGCCAGTCTTTCCTTCTCTTCCTCTAGTAATTATAAACTTTAAAAAGTCTCTTATGCTTTCTTCTATTTTCCCCCAGTACAAAACAACAACTGCCATTATTGCTCCAAGTTGAATTACAACTTCAAACATCTTTGCAAATTCCCCTTTAAAGCCAATAGCCCATCCAACTAATATCATATGCCCTGTAGAAGACACAGGAATAAATTCCGTTATTCCCTCTACTACAGCAATTAAAACTGCCTTTAATATAAAAATTAAATCCATACCCTATCACTTCTCCTTACAAACTTTATTACTGACTATAGTTTATACTAATAATAAAGAATGTAGTATTGGTTAATCTTACAGTTATGTGACAGTTGTGTAAGATTGAAAAATAGATGTTTTTTAATCTTTTCAGCAGCTCTTAGTTCTTGAACTTTATTGTAACTGTTGTTCCTTCATCAACTAAAGACTCTATCTCTACCTCATGTCCTAAACTCTTGCATACCTCTTTCGTTATGTATAGCCCCATCCCCGTAGACTCTCCATACTTTCGTCCGTTTTCTCCAGTGAAGAATGGATCAAATACTCTTTTGATATCCTTCTTAGGGATTCCAATTCCATAGTCAATAACAGTTAACCTGCTTCCCTCAGCTTTTATAATTAATTCTTTTCCTTTACCCTTTGAATATTTTATTCCATTAACTATGAGCTGCTTCAATACAAACTTTAACCACTTTCCATCAGTATAAACTTGCATATCTTCATCTATCTCAACTCTAGGGATTATTCCATTTTTTATAAAACTCTTCTTTTCCTCGTTAACGGTATCCAAAACCTGCCTTTTCAAGTTAACTCTTTCTACTAATAGATCCTTTTGAAAGGAACTTAATCTTGCAAAATACATCGCCATATTTAACCCTGCATTTAACCTGCTGACCTCCTCCTGCATTTCCTCAAATTCCTCTTCGCCTTCATACTGTTGAAGCTGAAGCTGGATTACAGACAGAGGTGTCTTCATTTGATGTATCCATTGATTAATAAATCTAAGATGATCTCTATGAAGCTTATTTCCCTTTTCTATTTCAGCTTTGTATAAATTGTGTAGCTTCTTTAATATCTCAGATACATTTTTACTTAATTCTGAGCCTCCAAGTTCTGTAAAAGCATCATTTAGAGAATTCACTCTATGTCTTAAAAGTCTATACAACTGTCTATTTTTATAATACCTAAAAGCTAAAAAGGTAAACAAAATAACGGTATTAAAAATAAGTATGTATATAATCTCACTTGTTTCTATAAATCCCTTAAGGCTGGAGTATATAATGGTGAGAGCCAACCCTAATAGGTATGTAAAAATATAACCTTTGTTATCCTTTAAAAATAATTTCATAATCAATCACCAGGTTTTATTTAATCTATAACCTGCTCCTCTTATAGTTTCTATTGCCTTATCTATGCCTAACTCCTGAAGTCTTTTTCTTATTCTACTGATGTTTACACTTAAGGTATTCTCCTCTACAAAATCTAAATCATCCCATATCTTTTCTAAAAGAAAGTTTCTGCTGACTACCTTAGGATACTTTTTCATTAGATATTCTAAAAGTATACCCTCTCTTTTAGTTATAATTACTCTTTCCCCTTTAAATTCTAGTTCTGATCTTTCTGGATAGAGCTTAAGACCATCAACTTCTACTATTTTTTCCTCTACCTTAGGCGCATACTCACCATAAGTTCTTCTTATGTGGCTTTTTATTTTTGCTATAACCACATCATAGTAGAAAGGCTTTGTAATATAATCATCTGCTCCACTTTCTAGAGCCATTATCTGATCCATGCCACTATCTCTTGCAGAGATAAATATTATAGGAATCTTTGACTGCTGTCTAATCTTTCTGCACCAGTAGAAACCATCATACTTAGGCAAGTTAACATCTAGCAATACTAAATCTGGATTATATTCATTAAAGTCATTAAGGATTTCCTGAAAGTCTTCTGCTGCCTTAGCCTGAAAACCGTATTTCACTATATATTCCTGCAGCAAAGCACTTATGGATAAATCATCTTCTATAATATATACTTTATAGTTCATGTTACCTACTCTCCTGTTTACTAATAATTCCAAAATATTACCTGTTTTTTAATTATACTATGTTTTTAGCAATGATGTAGAAATTATATATTTATTTTATGCTGCTTTGCACAAATTTAATGAAAGGTATATAACACAAAACCCAGCACCTGTAAAAGTACTGGGTTTCAATAAGTATTGTGTTGTAAAGGGCCGTAACTATTCTAATCAGCAGATTAGGATGCTACACATATTTATATCTTAATAATTAAAAGGTATACTATCTTTATTTCCAGGATACCTGTGCTTCCTTTCTAGGTACAGTTCTTGAATACTTCACATCAGGATATCCTATTACCATACAAGTTACGATTTTCTTACCTTCCTTAACTCCAAGGAAGTCCATAATTTTTTTGTTATCCTGTGCTGCTCTTACAAAGAAGCCACTGAAGAAAGTTCCAAGACCTAAAGCGTCAGTCATAAGTTCCATATTCGAAGAAGCTAGTGCTCCATTTACCTCTGAGTCAGCTGTAACTACTATTACTGCTGGAGCATTGAAGAATAATCTATCACTTTCAGGGTTTTTCTTGTACTCCTCACCCATGTTTACCCACATCTCAGCATATCTTTTGAATCTCATAGTTTCAGGAGTTAAATTAGCCAGCATGTATTCTCCTAAGCCCTTAAGACTTTCGAAAGTTAAAGCTTTAAGTTCTTCCATGCCTTCTCTTACTACTACATAAGATACATCCTGAAGGTTACTTCCAGTCTGAGTAAATCTACCTGCTTCTATAATTTTAGCAAGCTTTTCATCTTCTACTTTTTTATCCTTAAATTGTCTTACAGTTCTTCTAAACTTAATAAAGTTTAATAAATTATCTGCCTCCACTGAAAACTCTTCTTTATTATAGTTCTTTACTTCTTCCATGTTGTACTCATCTGTTGATACTGCATCCTTAGGACATACAGCAATACAGTGTCCACATTTAATACAGGTTTCATTATTAATCTTAGCTTTTCCATCAATTATTTCTATATCCTTTGGAAAACAGTCCTTAACACATAGTCCACAGCCTATACATTTTTCAGTATTTACCTTCATCATAACAATCCACTCCCACATTTTTTAATATTAAAAATTAATTTATTTATATTACATTCTTTTTTAAAATTTTAATATATAATTGAGCTTCTATAACTTTGACTTATGCATAAATAAAATTTATAATAAATTTATATAAATCCTTTAGCACATTAAGGATTATATCATCAAATAATTGCTATTGTCCAATTAATAATATTCACATATCCATAACCAAAAGTTATAGATTAGCAATATTTTTCTTATATAAATAATAAGGAGTTCTAAAATGAATTTACAACAATTAGAGTATTTGAAAAAAATAGCTGAGACTGAAAACTTCACCACTGCTGCAACTTTATTATCAGTAACTCAACCAGCTTTAAGCAAAGCAATTTCTAAACTAGAGGCTGAACTAAATGTACCTTTATTCGAAAGAACTGGACGTAATGTTAAACTTACTTCCTTTGGTGAAGCCTTCTTAAAGCATAGCAATCTAGCCTTATTGGAAATCGAAAAAGGTATTCGAGAATTGCAGGATATGGTAGATCCTGATAAAGGAATTATTTCTATTGCCTCTACCTATTGTATTGGTACTTACTTTATGCCCTTTATAATTAGTGATTTTTTAAGCTGCTGTCCTCATACCAAATTTCAATTTAGTCATGAATCTGTCCCAGAAATATTAAATGATTTAAGAGACGGTAAAATAGACTTAGGCTTTTATGACAACCTGGATGACATTCATACACATAGTGAAATTGAATCTATACCAGTAAAGGAAGAGGAATATGTGCTTATTGTGCCCAAGAATCATCACCTCTCAAAAGAAGTGGAGGTTTCTTTAAAAGATTTAAAAAATGAATCCTTTATTGTATTTCATGAAGGAGATAAAGACAAGATGCTTTCCTGCTCTGAATTTATAAATCGCGCGCCTAAGATATCTATACAACCTAACGAAGCTAGTATGCTGGGAGGACTAGTGGCTGCTGGTGCTGGCATTACCATAGTTCCTAATACTCCTCTCATTAATACTAGTGCACTATCTATTATAAAAATAAAGGAAAACATTGGACGCAAGGTTATTTATATAGGCTGGCTTAAAAACTCCTATATGTCTCCTATAGTAAAAAAGTTTAGAGATTACGTTATATCATCAGCTCCTGCTAACTCACTTAGTTTGAAAATTTAAGAGGAATTAGGTTTTAGGCTATAAGAACTTAACTATATTCTCTTTAAAATTGCCTTCATTTTGAGTTTTTTCAATAGGATAATATATTTATTTAAAGGGTATTCTATGAATGAATAGAAATTACTGAGTAATGGAGGTATTAACATATGGGAATATTTGATGGAATGTTTGGAAATAACGATGATACTAAAAAAGAAAGTAATGAGGATAATGCAAAGCTTCGCCTCCGCAAAGAAGAGCTTGATATTACTAAGAACAGAGTGCAAAAAGGTGAAGTAGAGCTTAGTAAGGAAATTGTAGAGGAGCAAAAGAGTGTTGATGTTCCTGTAACTCGCGAAGAAGTAGTCATCGAGAGAACTAACTTGAATAACGAAGTAAGTGATTCGCCTATCACCGATGAAGAAACTATCCGAATTCCTGTCAGCGAAGAGAAAGTGGATGTAAATAAACGTACAGTAGTAACAGGAGAAGTTTCTGCTCATAAACATGTTATAGAGGATACAGAACATATAGACGAAACTCTTAAGCGTGAAGAAGCTCGTGTAAATACCACAGGTGATGCTAACGTAGTTGACAACGGCACAGATAATAAAACAGATATGCAATAACTAAAATAAAAAACACCTCTGAATCCCTTAAATGATTCTTGAGGTGTTTTTTCTGAGAATGGAGGCAAAGATATGGACTGTGAAATGGATACCAAAAAGGTTGAGAATATGAAAGAAACCGATAATTATGATAAGAAGGTTACTCTTCAAATAAAAGAAGAAGAACTTGATATAGCAAAAAAGTGGATTCAAACAGGAGAAGTAAAGGTCTATAGAGAAACCTTTACTGAGGAAAAAACTTTTACTATACCTGTTATACGGGAAGAACTAGTAATTGAAAGGAGGTTCCTTGATTCATCTACGCCAAAAGACAAAGATATTCCTAAAGAAATTATACGTATACCTATTAGCGAAGAACAGGTTCAGTTTACAAAACATAAGGTTGCTCTAGAGGATGTATCCATATATAAAGAACAGGTAAAAGAGATAAAACATATTGAAGAGACATTGAAGAAGGAAAAGGCTAAGGTTAAAATCTCTGGCTCTCCAAGAGTTAAAGAAGAATAAAATATTATTTATATAGAAGGTGATTTTAATGAAAATGAAAGATAGACTGATGAAAACATTACTTGAACTTGTAGAAGTTCCCGGAATCTCCGGAACTTCTAGTGAAAATTTCACAGCTCAAAAGATATATGGTATTTTAAGTGAAATTCCTTACTTTATAAAAAACCCACAAGACCTAATCCTTAATAAAATAGAGAATGACCCACTAAATAGATATTTTGTCTCTGCCATTGTACGTTCACAGAATAGCTCTGATAAAACGCTAATACTAAATGGACATTTAGATGTTGTAGCTGTTGATGATTTTGGTCATCTAAAAGAACTTGCTTTCAATCCTACAAAATTAGTGGACAGGATATCTGAACTTGGTCTTTATGACGAAGCTCTTGAAGATCTTAGCTCCGGTGACTATATATTTGGAAGAGGAACTGCTGACATGAAGTTTGGAATTGCCCTTAATATTGAACTTCTAAGAACTTTTTCAGAAAGGTCGGATTTCAAGGGAAATATAATTTTCTTAGCAGTTCCAGGAGAAGAAAGCAACTCAGAGGGAATGCTTGGAGCCATTCCTTACCTTACTAAACTTAAAGATGAACTTGGATTTAACTATGTAGGTGCTCTTGTGTCTGAGTGCTGCCTGCCTAAGGTTCCTCATGATAAAGACAGATATGTTTATCTTGGTTCTGTAGGAAAGGTAATGCCTCTATTTTTCTTTGCAGGTAAGGAGTCTCATGTCTGTGAGCCTTTTAACTCTGTAAGTGCTAATCTTCTTGCTTCTGAAGTAAACAGGCTCTTTGAGTATAATACAGAGTTTTGCGATTCCTCCTTCGGTGAGACTGCTCCACCACCTCTTTGCCTAAAGCAAACTGATTTAAAGGAATTATACTCTGTTCAAATACCTCTATATGCTGCTTCTTACTATAATCTTTTAACTCTTAATATGTCTCCAGAACAGCTTATGGAGAAGTTAAAAAGAATTTGTAGCGATGCCTTTGAAAGTGCACTTAATAGTATTAACAAAAGTAAAGAGTTGTATGAAAAGATGGCTAATATAAAATGTTCCTCTCTTAATATTAAGCCTTGCGTTATGACCTATGAGGAGCTACTTAATGAAGTAAAGTCATCCTATGGTGATGAATTTAATACACACCTAGATAACTTAATAAGTAATTGGATGGATGAAAAATTAGACAATCAGACCATTGCAATTAAAATAATAAAGGAAACCTATGATAAGTATCCTAATAAAGTTCCTATGATAGTCATTGGCTTTGCACCACCTTATTATCCAGATAGGCATATTAATGGAGAAGCTGCTGCCCATGTTAAATTCCTAGATGCAGTAGATAAGGCTATAAACGAGGCATCAAATAAGCACAATGTGGTAATTAAAAAAGATAACTACTTTATGGGTATAAGTGATTTAAGCTATACAGGACTTTCTGATGCCAATTCCTCCGAAATAAATGTGTTGTCTTCAAATATGCTTTCTTCTAAAATCAATTATAACCTACCACTGGAAAATCTAAAAAAACTAGACATTCCAGGAGCGGTTATAGGTGGCTTTGGAAAAGACTTTCATAAGTACACAGAAAGGTTAAATATATCCTATTCTTTTAATGTTGTTCCTGATATTTATGAGGATATTATTTATTCTTTACTTAAGTAATATGATTCGATAACCTTATCAAGCACAGATTTAAACCAGAAGGTATATAAATGACCATTGTTTTTGATATCACGCTTAACTTCATCAATATCAATCCATTTATAATCTTCAACCTCATTTTCATTTGGAACTATTTCACCGTCATAGGTTCCAATAAAAACATGATCATATTCGTTTTCAGTAAGGCTATTTTCAAAATTCACCTTGTAACAAAAGCTAAATAGCTTGGTAAGTTCACAGGTAAATCCCATTTCCTCCTTAAGCCTTCTGTATATTGCTTCTTCTAGCTTTTCCTTGTATCGGGGGTGACTGCAGCAAGTATTAGTCCAAAGTCCCCCCGAATGATATTTTCCACTATATCTTTTTTGCAATAGTAATTGATCCTTGGAATTGAAGATGAATATGGAAAAGGCTCTATGTAGTACCCCTTTTTCATGAGCTTCCATCTTTTCTATAGGACCTAACTCTTTATCATTTTCATCAACTGCTATAATATATTCCTCCATTTAACCTTCTCCTTAAATTATATTAGTGCGTCTCTATATTTTATAATAATCATATTAATTTATTCAACAGGTTTATGTAAAATAACACTTTCAATATAGTTAACATATCTTCTTAATTCCTTTGCATTTTCCCTGTTAATTTCCCCTGCTTCATACATTCGATGAATTTCTGAACGCTCCATGTCCATAATTTTAATTCGTAATTCTTCCTTTTGTTCCTCGCTTTTTTCGTTATATGCTGTATTTCGGCGCTTCAATCGATTAATCATTCTCCTATAATCCAAAATCACTGCATAAACAATATCTGATTTTTCCTGCTCTCTTCTATACTCTTCCAAGTATTTAAGAGCTGCTTCAAAAGCCTTTAATTGAATATCCTTCCCTAAACGTAATTTAGCTAATCTAGTTTCTTCATCTTTATAGCAACGACTATTAAAACGTTTCCAAGTTCTTATCATCTTTCTTATAAGATACATTATTTCAGAACGGACGTTGTTTGATAAAGCTTCTTCCCTATAATCAAGAGATTTTTCAAAGGTTTCAAAAACTGTTTCATCCATTCCTTTTTTGTCCATTACTTCATGGATATATTTTCTTTCAGCTCTTAATGCCATTAATCTTATTTCTCTCATTCTTTGCTGGTAAAGCTGTGCTCCTTCTTCTGTAATACTCTGTTCTGATTGGAGCTTTTGAAATGCAATCTTATATTCATCAATTAATTCATAAGCTACAGATTCATTTTCTTCCTTTATTTCTAACTTAATTTTTTTAATGGCTACTAGTAAAAGCTTTCTCTTTGCCTCCCCTAAATCAATTTGACTTAATACTTCTCCCTCTGTTGTTTCCCCTTTACTTAAGATAGGCAGAAATATTGTGGCAACTATTAATGTAAATAAAATTACACCAGCTGCTAAAAAGAGTATCAATGAGTGTTCTGGAAATGGCTCTCCACTGGCCAAAAATAGAGGAATTGACAGCACACCTGCCATGGTAACTGTACCACGAACTCCTGTTAAACTAATTACCAATGCTGTTTTCAGGTTTGGCTTTTCAGCATCCTTTGTTTTTTTCAGAGCATATTCATAATAGAGAAAAGCATAGGACCAAATGAAGCGAATGCCTAAAATAACAAATCCTATTGCAATAACATAGCCAATAACTAACCAATTGTCCATATTAGGATTAGCTACCGTTTCACTCATTGATGAAGGAATGTTTAGTCCTAGTAGTAGAAATACAATACCATTTAAAACAAATAAAACAATTGACCATATATTTTCCGTAAGTACTTGCTCTTCTGCTATAATAGTTTCTGTTTGTTCTCTTATCAATGAGTGAACAATACCAGCTACTACCACTGCAATAACTCCAGAGGCATGTAAAAGTTCCTCTGTAATAATAAAGATGATAAATGGAGTTAACACTTGTAACAACGAGTGAAACACTACATCATTTATTCCTTCTTTACGCAAGGCAAATCGTACTAATGTTACAACCAAACCAAGTATTAATCCTAAAACTGCTCCAAGGAGAAACATATAAGAAAAGTCAAATATTGCTTTTTGTAGAGAAAAGTAACCTGTTACTACTGCCGCTACTGCATAATTAAAGGCAACTAAACCGGATGCATCATTTATTAAAGATTCTCCCCTAACGAGGTTTAATACTCTTTCAGGAATATGAATTCTTTTTGCAATTCCATTAACAGCTACAGGGTCTGTTGGTGATAAAATAGCTGCTAAAGCAAAGGCTGCAGCAAGAGGAATATCTGGTACCATCCAATGAATAAAATACCCTCCTCCAAGGGTTGTTAAAAGAACAAGGACAAGGGCGTTTCCAAATATGGGAAACCTCATCTTCCACAACTCTTCACGAGGAAAATGTCTCCCATCATTGTATAGAAGAGGTGCTACAAATAGTAACAAGAACCATTCTGTTTCTATTGGAAATGAAATATTCTTGAATACAAGGGCAATTATTACCCCAAGAGCTATTTGAGTTAAGGCTGTGGGAATAAATGGGGTGTAGTGACTAATTACATTGGAAATTAGTAAACAAAGCAGCAGCAATAATACTGTCATTAATAAGTGCATTTAAGTTCTCCTTCCCCTTTTTTGTAGTATTTTGTCTTATAATAATATTATAACATAATGAATATTCCTTATATCTTCCTATTATTATCGATCTTAATTAAGATTTTTATTATAAATAGTTAAGGTTCTAGAAAAAATCTCCTAAATGAAAAAAGCCCGGCATCTGCTGAGCTTTTTTCTAGCTATATTTTTATAACTCCACCTTCCATACCTGAGGTTGCCATACTTGTATACAGTCCAAGTACTCCCTTTGTATATTTAGGCGCCTTTGGTTTCCAATCTTTTTTTCTTTCATTTAATATAAAGGCAACTTCTTCTAGATCTTTTTCTTCTCCATTTATTCCTACAATATTTATACCTCTATCTTCTATATTTATATGAATTATATCTCCATCCTTTACAAAGGCTATTGGACCACCACTGCTTGCTTCTGGTGATACATGTCCTATTGCTGGTCCTCTAGTTGCTCCTGAGAATCTTCCGTCAGTTATTAAGGCTACTGTAGAATTTAACTTTTCATCTGATGCTATTGCCTCTGTTGTATAGAACATTTCAGGCATACCGGAGCCCCTAGGTCCTTCATATCTTATGATTATAGCATCTCCTGGTTTAATACTTCCATTTATCACCGCTTCAAAAGCTTCTTCCTCTGAATCAAAGGCTCTAACTTTAAGTTTTATATCTTTCATTCCAGCAGGAAGACTTGAGTGTTTTACTACACAGCCTTCTGGAGCCATATTACCTTTTAATACTGATACAGCTCCACTTTTATTGATTGGGTTTTCTGCATCGTATATAACTTCACTGTAGTCCATCTTAGGTGCTGATTTTAAGTATTCTCCATAAGTTTCTTTGGCATCAAAGGCTTCTAGATTTTCTCCTAAGGTCTTTCCTGTTACTGTAAGTACATCTAAATGAAGATATTTCTTTATTTTATTCATTATAGCTGGCACTCCACCTGCATAAAATACATAGTTAGCTGGCCACTGTCCACTAGGTCTTACATTTAATATAAAAGGAATTTCTCTATGAATTCTATCAAAGTCTTCTGGATTAATTTCTATCCCTAATTCCTTTGCAATCGCTGGTATGTGAAGTAATGCATTAGTTGATCCTCCGATAGCTGCATGGACCATTATTGCATTTTCAATAGATTTTTTATTTACTATATCTGATACCTTAATTCCCTTTTCTATTAGGTTTATAAGGGCCTTTGAAGACTTTCTAGCATAAACCTTTAACATATCTGAAGTAGATGGAAGTAGCGCTGCACCGGGAAGTGCTAAGCCTAAGGCTTCGCTAACTACTTGCATGGTAGCCGCTGTTCCCATAAACGAACACGCTCCACAACTTGGACACGCATTTTCTTTATAAGACTCATATTGCTCCTTAGTTATTTCCCCTCTTTTATGCATTGCACTGTAGGTTCCTATTTGATTTAATGTTAAAAGATTAGGCCCAGCGTTCATAATTCCACCAGGAACAACTACAGAAGGTATGTTAACTCTGCACATAGCAACTAAGTTTCCCGGCATGCCTTTATCACAACTTGCTACAAATACCCCTCCATCAAAGCCTGTGGCATTTGCATGTATTTCTATCATATTAGCAATTATCTCTCTAGATACAAGGGAATAATTCATTCCATCATGGCCTTGAGCTTGACCATCGCATATATCCGTTGCATAATAATCTGCTGGCTTTGCCCTTAGGCTGTCCAATTCATCCATGGCTTCATTAACTATTACATCTAAATGTGCACTTCCTGGATGACTTTTACCATAAGTACTCTCAACTATTACTTGCATTTTTTCTAGATCCTTAGTATTCCAGCCCATACCTCTTTTTAACGAATCCATTTCAGGAGCTATTTTTCTTACCTTTTGAGAATATAACATTTTTCTCTCCTACCTATCTATAATATTTTTAGAGCATATTATTTTTTCTACATCACTAGGTTCTACTGCCATACTGTCCCCTTTTATTGTGCACTTTAAAGTAGCCGATGCTACCCCAAAATCTAAGGCTTCCTTTAAAGTTTTCTCTTTTATTAATGAATAGATTACTCCAGCTACAAAGGCATCTCCACTTCCCACTCTCTCAATCATTCTAGTAGATGCTTTTATTGACTCTTGAAGGTTTTCCCCTAAACCATAGGCATAATAGCTATTGTTATCTTCCTTATCATTTGTACGCTCTGTGTGAAATATATATTTAAATTGAAATTCTCTTTTTAACTCCTTCATTCTTGCAAATATATCTTCTTTAGTAGAATTCTCTCTATCAAACATCTCTGTGTCCTTTTCATTAACCATTATAGGCTCTATGCCAAAACACACATCAGCATAAGGTGCAAGCTCTGTCATATATTTTTTAGCATCTACGGCACTACACATCTTACTTCTGAAATTTAAATCTATGCTTATAAATATGTTTCTTCTTTTAGCCTCTTTAACTATTTCTTTAACTAAATTTCTAGAGTTTTCTCCTACTGCTAAGGTAATTCCACTAAAATGAAGCCAAGTTACTCCTTCTAAAACCTTAGAAATATCAATGTCTTCAGCTTTAAGTTCTGAAAAGCTGCTGTGTTTTCTATCATATATAACACTGCTATTTCTGACTCCTGAATTTCTTTCTAGAAAATATAAACCTATCTTTTCTCCCTTTGTTACTATATTGCTTACATCTACTCCCAGTCCTCTAAAATATCTTTTTATATTTTTTGATAATGTGTTATCTGGAAGAGCAGATAATATTGAACTTTCAATGTCCCAATAAGAAAGTGTAGAAGCTATATTAGCCTCTGACCCCCCAAAGAAATATTCAAACTCATTATTGTTGCCATAAACATCAAAAGCCTTTGGAGTAAACCTTACAAGTATTTCACCTATTGAAAGAAACCTTCCCATTACCTGTCACCTGCAACTTTCCCCATGAAACTTCTTGCCTTACCTGCGATTTTTTCATGTTCATTATTTGTGCCGGAGGTAAGTATACTTCCTATTCCTAAAGCATCCGCTCCACTGTTTAACCACTCTCCAATATTTTCTAGGTTAACTCCGCCAGTTACCATTACTCTTACATTCTTAATAGGTGCTTTTATAGCCTTAATATATTTAGGACCTAATACTTCTCCAGGGAATAGTTTTATAAGTTCTACGCCTTCACTTAAGGCATTTACTACTTCCGTTGGTGTGAAACACCCTGGTACGTAGTCTATTTTTTTATCCTGACAATATTTATTAATAGAACTGTGGAAGTTAGGTCCTACTATAAACTGTGCTCCTGCTTCTATTGCTTCCCTTGCAGTATCTACATTTAAAACACTTCCTGCACCTATGACTACATCAGCATATTTATTCACTAAGCCTTTAATAATCTCTGATGCATCCTTATTTGTGTAAGTAACTTCTACAATCTTTATGCCACCATGGATGGCAGCCTTAATTATCCCCTCTGCTTCTTCTTTGTTGTTCCCTCTTATAACAGCTACTATTTTATTTTTAATTATCTTATCTAATATAGTCATAATATCCTCCTATAAAAGCAAGCTCCACTTAATAGTGAAGCTTGCTTTATTAATAATCTATTTATACTCTAGCAAGATACCTTCTTTAGCCTTCATAATCACATCAGTGTTAAAAGTTACAATTTTGTGGTTATTAAGTTCTGATATTACTAGCATAGTAGTATCCTCTAATCCATTTTCTTTAATAAATTCTCTATCAAAACTTAAAAGAAGATCACCTTTTTTCACAGTTTTTCCTTCTTCACAATGTAGTTTAAAGCCTTCACCCTTTAAGGTTACAGTATCAATTCCTACATGTATAAGAAGCTCTACCCCATCTTCCGTTCTTATGCCAACTGCATGTTTACTCTCTTTCATAACTGCAGCAATAGTTCCATCACAAGGAGAATATATCTCACCACTACTAGGTTTAATAGCAATTCCCTCTCCCATCATCTTTTGTGAGAACACCTCGTCATTAACCTTTGTTAAATCAACACTTATACCATCTGCAAAGGCATAAAATATCTTATTCTTATTTTTCTTAAATAAATTCTTAAACATATTAAACCTCTACTTTAATTCTGGCCAATAGCCTTTATTAGCTTCTATAAGATCATCTAATACTAATTTAGCAACCCTAGCACTTGGTACAGTTTTAGATAAAGTAAGTGCCTGCCATAGTTTTTGATAGCTCTTTTCTATCCACGCCTCAACAACTAACTTTTCTACGGACACTTGCTGTTCCATTAACCCCTTTTGGAATTGTGGAATCTCTCCTTGTGCTAAAGGTTCTGGCCCATCGCTTCCAACAATACATGGTACTTCAACCATAGCAGTTGGATCAAAGTTAGCAATTGCTCCCTTATTTTCTACTATACATAACATTCTTTCGTGAGTATTGTAAGCAATTGCTCTAGCTAAATCCACGATAAAGGTTGCATGAGCATCAATATGAAATTCTCCGCCTTTTGCTGTTTTATTCTTTACAATAGCCCTTGCTGCTTCAAATACATTTTTCTCTCGTCCATCCATTACTTCGTTTGCTCTAGAATATTCTCCATTAGAATGCTCTACAACATAATCTGGATATAGGTAGTATTTTAAATAAGTGTTAGGTAAGAATCTTGGATCTACTGCTAATAAATCCTTTGCCTTTTTATGCGTTTCCTGCCAGCTCGGATCAGTGTGTTGAGTTTCTACTTCCTTTACTGTTAGGTATCCATTTTCTGCAACATATTCTTTGATTTTATCTGTTAAATCATTTCCTTGTTTGTCCTTAACGCTAGTCCACCAACCAAAGTGATTTAATCCAAAGTACTTAACTTCTAAATCACTTGGTTCCATATCCACAATACCAGCCATACGACGAAGTGTTCCTACTGGCATGTCACAGATATTTAAAACCTTTGAATTTGGCTTTAGTCTACGGCAAGCTTCTGCAACAATAGAAGCTGGGTTAGAGTAGTTAAGCATCCAACAGTTTGGTGAATACTTTTCCATTAAGTCTATTAACTCTAACATACCCCCTATACTTCTCATTCCGTAAGCAATTCCTCCTGGTCCGCAAGTTTCCTGACCAACTAATCCATACTTTAGCGGAATCTTTTCATCCTTTTCACGCATTTCATATTTTCCTACACGAATATGAGCCATACAGAAATCCACATCGGTAAATGCCTCTTCTGGCTCTGTAGTATAAGAAAATTCAATGTCCGGCGCATTTTCTTTTAATACTATCTCTAAGGCTTCGCCAATAACACTTTGACGCTCACCATCATTATCATATAATTTTAATTTTCTAATGGGAAAACGGTGTACATTATCTAATAGCATCATAACTATTCCTGGGGTGAAAGTACTTCCTCCTCCTGCAATAACAATAGAATGTTTTTTCATATATATTACCTCTTTCCTCTAATTTATTTTATTCCCCAACTACCCTAATACTTTATCTAAATTAAAACTATTCTCCTACAATTCCTAAAGCTTCATCTACCATAGATCTAATTCTAGTTACCTGTAATCCGTAAATTACTTGAACATTTTCACCTTTTTTAATTACTCCTGCTGCACCTGTTCCTTTTAATGTACTTTCGTCAACCTTTGATGTATCTTCAAGAATCAATCTTAATCTTGTATAACAGTTATCTACCTTTTTGATATTTTCTTTTCCACCTAATGCTTCTATTATTACAAGTGCTTCATTGCCTGAAGCTTTTGTTTCTGTTTCCTTTTCCGCTACTGCTTTATTTTTATAATCATTTTTGCTGTAAAGTTTAACTTCTTCAGTACTGTCTTCTCTTCCAGTAGTCTTTAAATTAAGTTTAACTATTAAGAATCTAAATATTAGGTAGTAAACTGCAAACTGTGCAATACCTACTAGAATAAACATAGGCCAACCTGTTTTTGCTATACCTAATGGCAGGTTATATAATAGGAAGTCTATAAGTCCGTTAGGCCCTATTGCTCTTACATTTAATATATTTAAAGCAACCATTCCAAGTCCGCTTAATACTGCGTGTACTCCAAACAATATTGGTGCTGTAAACAGGAATGAGAACTCGATAGGTTCTGTTACTCCCGCTATTATTGATGTTACTGCTGCTGGAATAAGTATCGCTTTAGCTTTCTTTTTCTTGTCAGCATCTGCTGTATGATAAAGTGCTAAACACGCTCCTACTAGACCAAACATTTTTGATAATCCTCTAGCATCCCATATAACTGTGCTAGATAACACCTTGATTGAAGGATCTGCAATTTGTGCAAAGTAAATGTTTCTTGCTCCTTCTATAACCTTTCCTCCTATAGTTTCTATTCCTCCAAGCTGAGTATATAGGAACGGAGTATAAACTAAATGATGTAATCCTGTTGGAATTAAAAGTCTTTCTAACATTCCATACATGAATATTCCGAAGTTACCAGACTTTTGTATATAATATCCTAAGCTTGATATTCCGAGCTGTACTGTTGGCCAAACATAAGAAAGTATAACCGCTAATATAACAACTACCGGAATTAGTATTAAAAATACTAGTCTTGAACCTCCATATATCTGGAAAGCCCCGTTAAATTCTTTTTTACAGTACTTGTTATGAAAATAAGCTACAACTATACCTAAAATTATTCCTAAGAAAACTCCCATGTCTAGAACTTGTGTTCCAAGTACCATTGCCTGACCAGATCCTCTTAATTTATCAACTGGAACTAATTTACCTGATAAACTAAGGAAGATATTCATAGCATTATTGAATATAAAATAAACTAAAACCGATGTAAAACCAGCTTCTGCCTTTTTCTCTTTTGCAAGTCCTACTGCTAAACCTACGCAGAATATTATTCCAAGGTTAGCCAGTATAGGCACTAATGATCCAGAAAGTATCTTACCAAATCCAAATATTAAGTTATTTTTTAGAAATGGTGCATATTGAGCTAGCTTAGCATTTGTTAATATATTTCCAAATGCTATCAGTATACCTACTATAGGAAGTATTAATACTGGAATAAACATAGCTTTTGAGAATCTTTGCATGGCATTCATAATCTTATCCTTCATAATTTTCACCTCTTAATTACTTTATTTTTTACAGCTTTGATTACTTAATTCTTTTTACAGCTTTATTATATATACGTTTTCATATTTTCGAAATGGATTTTGAACATGAAGAAACCTGTTAGCATAAAAGATAACAGGTTTCTCAAATCAGACTATTTATTTACTTCTATCTTCCTTTTTTGTTTCTTCATAGTATCTATAAATTAAGTACTCCATGAACATAATCATATTTGCAAAAAATGAGTTAGGCAATAAATTACCGTCATCTAGCTTGTGCATATCAAATATCTTAAAGGAAATGTCAGAAAGAACTGAAATGCTATTTTCAACTTCCTTTGTAAAAGAAACAACTAATTTATTTCTCTTTTTTGCTACTTGAACCTTATCTAATACCTCTTTAGTTTCCCCAGATTTTGATATTACTATTAGCATTTCCATATCTTCTAGATTGCTTTCAAAGCTTCCTATAGAATCTATTAGTATACTTTTTATTCCTATGCCTAGCAGCTTTTTATTGAAATATTCTCCAGCTATTTTAGAAGATCCTCTTGCATAAATAAAAATATACTTCCCTGTTCCTTTTGATAGCAACTCTACGAATCTTGTTATGTGATTTTCTTCTATATACTTAGATAAAAAATTAATGTCTGTACCTATTAATGCCTCTGATTTTTCTGTAACTCCTGTATTGCTGCTATCTACTAGAGGGGCTATATTATAAATCATATCGATAAATCCAGTAAAACCTAATTTTTTTGAAAGCCTCATGATTGTAGATGTAGAGGTGTAGTTTTCAGCTGCAACACCTCTTACACCAATATCCATAACAGAATCAATATTATTAATTATGTATTCTAGTACCTGCTCTTCTAAAGCTGTTATCTTTTTATTATTAACAATTTTACTTAAGTCAACCTTCATTCTTCAACCACCCTCTAGTTAACATATAGATTTTAATGAATAATTTGCACAATAATATTGTGATGTATATTACATTGGAACTTATATTATATCATAGTATGATATAAGTTGACTTAATCTTCTATATTTTCCTGTCTAAGCTGTCCACATCCACCTTTAATGTCCGCACCGAAATTATGGAATATACCACAATCTATCTTGTCTTTAAGTTTATTGTAAAAATCTATTACTTCACTTTGTTTAGGGGCAGTTAGCCCCTTTATATTATTGTCATTATAGGCTGAAATAATTAGCTTCAGTGGTTTCCCCTTTAACAAAGCTTCTAATCTTTGTAAATCAAGTTCTGTGTCGTTTATCCCCTTAAAAATCATATATCTTAATCTTGTCTTCCTTTTAAAGGTTTCTGCATATTTAACAGCTGCATCAATTATTGACTCTATTGAATATTTTGATGTAACTGGCATTATAGGCTTACGGCTTTCATTTGATGATGCGTGAAGAGACAGATTAAGTCTTATGTTAATTGGACTGCCTTTAAAATCACTTATTAGTTTGTCTATTTTTGGTGTCAAGCCTACTGTAGCAATTTCAAAATTACCTATTTTGTACTTTTCATATATATTTACTATTGCCTCTTTAACATTTTCATAATTCATAAGAGGTTCTCCCATTCCTGCAAAAACAACTGCATCTATTGGCATTAAATTCATTTCTCTACAGTAGCTAACACAAGTGTCTACCTGTTCAGTTATTTCAAGAGAGGTAAGATTTCTCACAAATCCTTGTTTTCCTGTTGCGCAGAAAAAACATCCCTGGCTGCATCCTACCTGAGAGGATACACACACTGTGCTGTGGTAGGTAAGTTTTAACTGGCCGTCGTACATGTATAAGGTTTCAATAGTATTACCATCCTCCATCTTCAATAAGTATTTTACAGAGTTATCCTTGCTTACTAGCTTTTTAACTATTTCCATAACTATCACCCCATCAAAAATTTTTATTACAAAAAGCAAAAAATTCTTGAACACGAATATTCGTATTCAAGAATTTTACCATCATTCTTACTACAGTATCTCTTCCCTAAGATACAATAATGAAAAAGGCAGGTCTCCTGGCTCACGGCTTAACGATACTTTTTCCTTCCCAGTGTTAACCAGTGGATTATAAAAGTTCTACCGCTTACAGTGGTGGGACCGCTGAGGCTTCAACCTCATTCCCTATTCTCCCTTACGGGCACCTTTTTCTACCTATATTATTATGTCAATAAAAGGATATTCCTTTATAAAATTATTATAACTAATAATTCCTAACTTTACAACTACATCATTTTTAATTATAAATTTTTTCTAAGCTAATAATAACAAATAACTGGACTACCTGCCTGTATATTGTAGAATATTTCCCTTGCTAGATAATAAGGGCAGTTTACACAACCGTGAGAGCCATTTGTTCTGTAAATATTTCCTCCAAAAGCACCTCTCCAGTTTGCGTCATGAATTCCTATACCTCCATTAAAGGGCATCCAAAAACTAACAGGTGAACTATAGTCCTGACCCCTTAATACAGTATCTGCTTGTTTATATTTTAGTCTATAAATGCCCTTAGGTGTTCCGTGGTTACTGCTTATATTGCCTGTAACAATATCTCCTTGTACCACTAGGGAGCCATTTTTATAAAACCATAAATGTTGGTTTGTCATATCTATTTCTACATAGGTATTACCAATACCATTTTTATTATGAGATAAAGCAGTTTGGCTATATGTTGGTTCTTTTGTTATAGTTTGTCCTTCTTTGATGATTGTATTTAAATCCTGTATTTCCTTGGCAATATTAATCGACCAACCATAATCGCCACCATCAATATCTATTGTTTTTCCTGAAGATGTAACAAAGTTCCTCAACTTACCAACTGTATTGTAAGCACTAAAAATCTCTTCTAAGCTGGTTCTTACTTTTTCCTCATCAACAGTAATTTCAAAGTTTTCATTAATCTTAAGCCACTTGTTTATTTCTGAACCAGCTATAGTTTCTTTAGATTCTCCGAAAACATAGGTAATTTTCGAAGATACATACTTATTAAGAATATCTTTGACTTTTATAATTTCAGGGGATTTAGAAGTATACTTAGGGCGAATATAACAATCTGTTGTTTCCAAATCTATTGAAGTTTCCTCCTTAGATATCGCTTTTACTATTTGGCTGTATAAAATATCCTTATCCACCTTATTTCCATTCACTTCACTTATAATGACATAACCCTTATCTTCATACTTGAAGCTAGGGTTTTTAGGCTCAACTACATTGCTGCTGTTAAAGCAAGGAAGCTTGTCTATCTTTTCTTTTAATAGTTTGTTGTCATAGGAAAGTTCATCTGTCATTTTGGATTCTTCTTTATCAAAAGGTGCTAAAACCCACCTGTAAGGATTTTGTTTATCTTTGAACTCTTTATAACTCCTACTCGGATTATACTTTAAATTAATATCAGGTCCTCTAATTTCTTCCTCTTTACCACCTCTCTCCTTTAGATTTAATCTATATGACTGTAGTTTAGAAGCCATTTGTTCCTTTGTCTCCTCTACAGTTTTACCAGAAACATTGATTCCATTAATTTCAGAGCCAAAGTAAAAGCGATTTGTAAAATATGCCACCGTCCCCATATACGTGATAAGTAAAACCCAAAGAATAATCATGATACCCATGATTATTCTATTTCCTTTTTCCGTTTCCGTGATACTCATCCCCTTTATAATTAAAATAAAGATTTAAATGGATATTTGTTTTTTAAGATTAATGAATTTTGTGTTAATAACACATACATTTTATTTTATGTTGTGATATTTATACTTAAGACAATTATTATTAATTTTTAGTAGAGAAATATATTTTTCGTGATGATAGTAAATATAAGGGCGTCTACTGAATTGTTAATTTACCAAACTAAATAAGGTAGCTCAGCTGAGCTACCTTATTTAGTAGTATTTATATTTTTTTAGACCAATTAAGTTTTACATGCCTTCCTCTGCAACATATCTTACTCTATAGGTGCCATAAGTATTCTTCCAGTTCCACGGTACACATTAACTAAACCTTCACCTGAAACCGCAGAACCAATCAAACTTTTACTGGACTTTTCAACTCTAAAATCTAGCGAATCAGACCATGCAATGGCATAATTTCCATCAATTCTAACTTCATCATTTTCAAGTACGAATTCTATAAGTTCATCTCTAGGTACAGGACTCTCTAATACAGCGATTCCTTCACCTCTAAGAGATAAATTGAATAATCCTTCCTTTCCCATCATTGCCGAAGAAAGATTAGTTCTAGCTACTACCTTTTGTTGAACCTTGGATTCACAAGCAAGAAAAAGTCCATCATCTAGTACTATTCCACCCCATTCTGAAACCTCTTCAAGTAAAATGTGTTTATATGTAGGCTCTAACATTAATAAACCATTTCCTTGATATTTAGGCTTGATTGCAGATTCTTTTGTTACCTTAGAAGATAAAGCTTTACCAAATAAGTCACCAATCCCCTTAACATCTGCAGCCATACTAACAGCCCCTGAAGTCCACTGCATTGCTCCTGCACTAATTGTATAAGCACTATCTTTTAATTCAATCAAAACCTGTCTCTTTCTAACATTCATTTCTGAAGCAAAATATGCAGCCACAGCATTTGTAGCACTTACACTTAAATCTTTCTTATACTCGAGAACCTTTACATTTCCTCTAGTCTCTACTATTTCTATGTTTTTATTTTCATAGAGATTTTTACATGTTACCATTTTAATTTCTCCTCCTCTTATAAGTTACTATTATTTATTACCATAATACAATTTTATGCACTTATAGTAAGGTAATTATATGATAAGTATTGTGAAAATTCAATCAATAAGATTTAAAACATAAATATTGTCAAATCTATTATATATAGAATCTCCACCTGAGTTTTTGGAAACCTCATCCCAACTGATTTGTTTTTGCTTATCCTCTCCTATTTTGTATAATTTAATATTTACTGTTCCTATATAAAAAAGAAAAGAACTTAAATGATCATCAATGAATACAAGAATGTTACACCTCGTAATGGACGGTATTCATCGGAACTGCTAGCCTTAAAGAAAAAGTTTTATGAAAAATTTATAGCAATAAAATAAGCCCAGCCTACGCTGAGCTTATTTTATATGTATGTCTAATAACTTAAATATTGATACAATTTACTGACTTTAAATATGCAAAGCTGTAGCTTTTAACATATCTATCTAATATGGGATACTCTCGTAATTAGTTATTTATAGTCCACTTCAAAATTCTACATTTCATCAAATCAAACAGGTACATTATCCCAACCAATACAGCCCCAATAAAAATAAATCCAACACTTACAAGATCAAAGCGTGCGAAATCAGAGTAATACTGGACAAAGTATCCCATACCAGAGGTCGCTCCAAACATTTCCGCTACTGTAAGCAGTACAAAGGAAAATTTAAGTGCAACAGCACAACCAGAGAGTATTGCAGGAGAGGCTGCTGGGAGTATAACTTTGAATAATTTTTCTACTCCATTTATTTCCAGGGTGTCCGCATTTTCCAAATACCTTTTGTCAATAGTCATAGTTGCATTAACTGTTGTACCTAGTATTGGCCAAAATGCTCCTAAAAAGATAATAAATATGGATGCATATCGAAAGGAAGAAAAAATGTGAATTGCATAAGGTGTTAAAAGTGTCGCTGGAATAGCGCTGAACCCATTAATATATGGAGTAATATTTTTTCGCAACAACTTTTTCAATCCTATAAGTACACCTAGACTTATTCCCAAGGTTACCGCCATAATATATGCTGGTATAAGCAACCCTAGAGAACTTATTAAACCTTGCATCAGTTGACCTAAATGTGAAACAAACTCTGGTAATATCTTGCTAAGTCCATGAAATAAAAATGGGTCCAGTATTTTAAAACCTTCAGTTGCAATCTCGTATAAAACAATTATTCCTACAAAAATCAGAATCATGCCTAATCTATCTTTAATAAATTTTTTCATGCCACCGCTCCTTATTGAATTATTCTATTGGGATTTAAAAAGTTCATGTAAAAGATAAGCTTGGTATGCAGCTGCATACCAAGCTTATCACAGCTGATTATATAATTAAGATTTACAGATTATTTTTATTAAAAGCCTCCAATTTCTTCTTGAAGAAGTCGCTATTTGGATAGTCCTTAATCAAAGAATCTAACGCTGCTTTATAATTGTTGGTTTCGATATGATCTTCAACTTTGACTTTAGGATCAGTTATGTATCCAAAAGACTGCATCTTTTGCCACATTTTTATTATGCTGTTTTTATATGGATCTGTATCATACTTCATGTGTGGACTAAGTAAAAAGCTTTTTGCTGTTTCAGGAGACATATCCAACTTTTTAGTTGTTAATTCAACAACTCTATCCATACCCCCATCTTTCTGCATCGCTTCTTCAGCTCTCAAATATGCACGAAGTAGCTTTTGTATCGCTTCAGGATTTTCTTTAAGCCAGCTTGTTTTTGCAATCATACGACAGCAAGAGTGATTCGGCCATAGTTCATCAGGCCACATAACAACTTTCATTCCTGCTTTAGCGATTTGAAGCTCAAAACCTGTAGATACTGAACCGAAATCCGCTTGTCCAGTACGTACCGCTTCCATAACATCTGTGTTCTTTTTCATTTCAATAAAAGTAACATCTTTTTTTAAGTCAAATCCTGCATCATGTAGAATACCCTTCAGTACGATGTCAGGAGTTCCACCTCTCATAATTGCAATCTTCTTGCCGCGGAAATCTTCTACGCTTTTATATGTTGTATTAGGATTTGCAAAAACAGGAGTTGCACCAATAATCATATAGCCACCGAACATAGTGAAATCTTGACCGTTTGCAATCTGAATCAAAGGTCCCCCGGTGCCATATGTGGAAATAACATCTACCTGACCTGAACTTAAGGCTTGAAATGCATCTGACCCGTTATTAATGTAAGTAAGCTCAACATCAACACCTTCCTCTTTTAGGTATCCCTTGTCCTCAGCAAGGAATTGAAATACTTGGCCAGAGGTTGCCTGTGCTGCTAGTTTAATCTTATGGGTAGTCTTTTTATCAGAACTAGTTGTAGTACTTGTGTTTGCAGATTTTGTGGAACAAGCTGTTAGAGAGAATAGTGTTAGCGTTAATAGTGCTACAGTTTTTATAATTTTCTTCACTTTCATACCTCTTTTCATATTTTATTATTGGTTTTTAGTTCTATCTCATTATTGATGATTTTTATTAGTTCATATCGCAACTGCATAGCCTGAGGATCATCATATATTGTTTTTCTATTAAGTTTTTTTTCATTATTAAAGGAATATTTGTAAATGATTTTACTCGGCGATTGGCCTAATACAAAAATGTCAGTTGCTAGAAGTAACGCCTCATCCACATCATGAGTGACAAAAAAAATCGTTTTTCGGTTTAAAGTCTCTTTCTTCCATAAATCTAAAATCAAATCTTGTAGTTTGGCTCTTGTTACTGCATCCAACGCACCAAAAGGCTCGTCCATCAAAAGAATTGGTGGGTCAATGCTAAATGCCCGAGCGATTGCGCAACGTTGCTTCATACCACCGGAAAGCTCTTTAGGGAGCTTATCAAAGTTTGACTCGGCTAGCTCCACATCCTTCATCCTTCTAAGTGCTTCAGCTTTTCGTTCCTCTAAATTCATATTTTTAAATTTTTGTTTAAGTGCTATCGTAATATTTTCTCCGACACTCATCCAAGGAAAAAGGCCATAGTCTTGAAAAACCACACCTCTCTGCAGACCTGCTTTTGTAACTGGTTCATTGTCCACAAGAATTTCTCCAGAGTTCGGTTTTTCCAAACCTGCAAGCAAACGAAGAAGTGTACTTTTTCCGCAACCAGACTGGCCAAGCAAGCAAACAAAGGCTCCAGCTTTAACCTTCATATTGATATCACCTAATATTAATTCACTGTCATAAGAAAAACTTAAATCTTTTACAGATACATCCAGCATAAATTTCCTCCTTCTTCTGATGTTGTTTACAGCGTGATAATTTATGCAAGTTTTTTATGTATAACTTAAACCGGCGTTTGCATAAAAAATACTATATTTATTAAGATTTAAATGAATGAATTGACGTACTTAAGAGCTAATACTACACTATATCAATAAAACTTATGAATATAGCAAAATGTCAGATTTAAAACAATGACATGTCAATATACGGGTTACGCGGATTAATTTTATCACAATTTCAAGAAAATTGTCTAATTCATAATATTTATGCAAAAACTTTTCTCTATTTGTTTTTCCAATAAGTATCTTTAAAATTATTGTTTATTTATAATGGAAATTGAACTTTTTATATAACTTCTACTCCAGAATCTCCAAAAAACACTAAAAGCCCTTGAAATTTTCAAGGACTTTCTATTGTATCAATATTATAGTTTATGTATGGTGGAGGTGAAGTGTGATCTTTGAAATCCACTACGAATATGACATATATAATTATCTATCTACATTTCCAATTCAGTTCATAGTGTCAATTATTTCTCATTTATATCTAATCTTCTTATACATTTTTTTCAATTACTCCATAAATAATTGCACCGCTTTTTTTGCCACCATAATATTTTTCTATTCCTAGCTTTTCAAACTCATTAGAGCCTTGTCTTTCTTTAATAACAACTCTTTTTTTACATATTCTAAGTGCTTCCATTAAAATCTCTTTTGTTAATCCCTTGTGATCTGCAAAATCCCTAAAGGAATTTATTGATGCTGACTTTCTATTTGGTTCTTTGAACATAGGATCAAAATATACCACATCAAAACTATTATCACTTTGCTTTAAAATATAATCTTCATATGATTCGTTAACGACCTTTATATTATCTATAGCTTTACCATCAACATCATTATAGCTTTCTAATCCACATTTACTTAAATAAGCTATATACTTATTAACTTCTGTCCCTACTACATACCCCTTTTCTCCAACAACTGCTGAAAAGACAAGAGAATCACCTGCAAGACCTAATGTACAATCTAATATACTATTTCCTTCTTCTAATTTTGTTGCCTCTATTATAGCTTCTTTATTGCCTTGTCTTATTAATTTAATCTTAAGTTCTGACATATTAGGATGCCAAAACAGTGTACTATCTTCTCCCTTTATAACAATCTTATCTCTTTCAATCACTAATAAATAGTCAAAGCCATCCTTCAAAATTGTTTTTTTGATACTTAAATTATCTCTTTTTATATATGGTATATTTAAATCTTTAGATACACCTTTTGCTTTATAATTTAAACTCTCATCTGCATCTCTTGTAGTAGTAACTGCAATCTTCATTTTTTCTCTCTATCTTTCTTCATAATATATTGCAAAAATAATTGTTAATTTATAATTGCAGAATTTATAGTTAATCTTTTGTTCTCGTAAAATTTATTGTAGTATTTCTCAATTATATTGTCATATCCTTATTTTCTCATCTATTATTCCTTTGGAAGCTTTATATTTTCCTAGCTACGCTCCCTTTACATTCTAACAAACATTATACTATATTTCAGTTGAAATATGAGTTTTATTTATAAATACTGAAATATAATAGGAGAGTGTACACAAAAAACTCATAGTATTCTATAGCGTTATCGCACTAAATAATTAAAAATATTCTTCCGTAATAAAAATTGACGATATTCAACTAAACTTCTAGTCGCAGAACTTGGTTTCTATAATGAATTTATATCTATAAAATGAAAAACCCACGAAAATCCAACTTTTAGATTTTCGTGGGTTTCATGGTGGAGGTGAGGGGTGTCGAACCCCTGTCCGAAAGCAGTAATACCTAGGCATCTCCGAGTGCAGTCCTTATTTTAACATTCCCTCTGCCAGCCGCCCAAGGACAGGCTTCTGGTTTCAGTAGCTTCATAAATCCCGTTTCTAGGTCAAAGCTTTCCTAGACTCGTTTCACCGCTGTCGACGCCCTATCCTAAGCCGCGGTACTCAAAGGTAGAACGTAGCAGACTAAGCTGCTAATGCAAAATTATCGTTTGCGTTTATCTTTAATCCCATAGTTTTTTAACGCGGGCCCACAGGTTCCCTCGACTCGCTTCCTAGACACAACAAACCCCCGTCGAAACCAAGTACACCCCCATGTCATTAAATACAACACTTCGGTTAGTAAGTGTATCTCCTAAAATATATAAACGCATTTTCATATTAAGTTTTATTATTAAATTGTACCATTTAAGACTCTCATCGTCAAGGACTTTTAACCACCTGACAGTTATTATAATACACTATAAGTTGTGAGTTATCAATAGTATTATTAACTCCAACTGAGTAACTTATTTCCTAAAAGTCATGACCTTGCTCTTAAATATAGAACAAGGTCTTTATTTTAGATTAGAAACATTGCTACTATAGTCGTAACAACTAAGCCAATAACAACTGGCTTAATATTTCTTTTAGCTAATTCAAAGGCATCAACTCCGCATATAGCTGCTACAGGTATTACTGCCCAAGGAATTATAGTTCCTCCACCAACCCATATTCCAGCTATCTGTCCTAGTGCAGTCAATGTTTCTACACCGCCACCTAAGGCTGTTGAGAATAGGTTTGCTATAGAACCTACTAGGGATATTCCTGAAAAACCAGAACCATCTAAACCGGTAATGGCTCCTACTGCAGTAAGTGTTCCAGATGCTACAACTGAATTTAGCGGTACTGAATTAGCGAGAGCTACTCCAAGGTCGTTAACTATACCATGGGAACCAGATGGAAGTATCTTTCCGAATATCTCTGTGAAGGCTGAATCTCCAAGGTAAAAGAAAGCTGCTATAGGAATAACTACTCCAAATATCTTAAATCCAAATTGTAATCCCTTAATAAGATCACTAGTTATCTTTTCTAATGACTCTTTTTTATAGGAAATTACAGATATTAAGCTTAGTATAAACACTGCAGTTCCTCCTATTAAAGCTGTTGCATCTCCCCCCTGTAGCTTGGCAATATACATTATAAATATATCTACTGCAAATAATCCTAGAGTAAGTACGCCCAAAAACTTTCTAGCTTTACTTGATGGGATTAAAACAGGAGCCTTTTCCGCCGCAATTTCCTCTTCTCCATTATAGTCTACGGTAAGCTTTCCATTCTTAATATCTTTCCTAAGTAAGTAAAATGCTGCTGCTGTAGTTACTAAACCCATAGTTATTGTTAGAGGTACACTGGCAGAAATAACACTGGCTACTTCTATTCCTGCTGCATCTGCTGTAAGCTTAGGTGCTGCTTGTATTATATAATCACTGGACAATGCTATACCATGTCCGAACAAGTTCATAGATATAGCCACCCCTATAGCTGGAAGTCCTGCCTTTTTAGCTATAGGTAGAAATAACGCACCTATAAGTGCTACCGCTGGCGATGGCCAGAAAAACCAGGATAGTATCATCATTACTATACCTATAACCCAGTATGCAATCCAATAGTTCTTAATAATCGGTTTAAAAGGAGATATTAGTTCTTCATTGATTCCTGCTGCTATTAAAACGTTACTCATAGCAGTTATGATAGAAATGATAAATATGGTAGGCATTAGTTCTTTTGTTGCATAAACAAAGCTGTTAAATACTCCCATGGTAGACTTATATATGGAGCCTGTCCCTATGAGACCAAGCAAGAATATACCTACTATACATATGAGGGTTATATCTTTTTTTCTAACCATAGCTGCAATAATTATTAATATAAAAATTAAATAAATGTAATGTAGAGAAGTTAATGTAATGCTCATTTTTTGCCTCCCTATAAAATTATTATGATAATAGATTATGCAGCATAGGTGGCTATGGTGATAGTTTATTGGTTGTTTAATAATAGTTATTCCATAAAAGCATGTTTTATTAGAAAAACCGCTTTCACCTTATCAAATTAAATATAATCTCATTCTGCATCTATTTACACAGCATCATTCAAATCCATCAAAAAATAAAAAGGCTGCAAAGTTACAGCCTTATCTTAATCTTTCTTTCATTTGTCTATCAATATCTCTTTTTGCTGCTTTTTCAAGCATTGCGTCTCTCTTATCGTAATCCTTTTTACCTCTAGCCACCGCTAAATTTACTTTTACTCTACCATTTTTAAGATAAAGTGATAGCGGTATAAGTGTATATCCCTTTTGAGTTGTATATCCTAATAATCTAGATATTTCGCTCTTGTGAAGCAGCAGCTTTCTGTCTCTCAAAGGATCTCTATTAAATATATTACCTTGCTCATAAGGACTAACGTGCATATTACGAATAAATATCTCTCCATTTAAAATATCTGCATAGCTGTCTCTTAAATTTGCCTTACCAGCTCTAATAGACTTTACCTCTGTTCCTACAAGCTCTATGCCTGCCTCCATACTTTCTTCTATAAAATAATCATGTCTTGCTTTTCTATTTTCAGCTAGTGTTTTATTTCCAGTCTGTTTCTTCATATCAACACCTACTTTTTCTTTATATAAGATATTTTATTATATTACAGATATATCCAAAAGTCAATATTTCTAAGAGCTGCTCTGGGAGAAATAGTTACTTTCCATTATAGCAAGGGCAACAGCACCTATAACACCTGCATCTATTCCTAAGGCTGCTGGTACTATCTTAGTACTTTCCGCCATAGCTTTAAAACATCTCTCGTTAACTACTTCTTTTACTCTTTCAAATACTATGTTTCCACCCTTTGAAACTCCCCCTCCGATTATCACCATCTCTGGATCAAAGGAAGCAATTACATTAGCTACACATATCCCAAGATAGTTTAATGCTTTATCAAGAACTTTTTTAGCTATCTTGTCACCTTTTTCTGCTTCTTTAAATACCTCATAGGCTGTTATATCTTCATATGCTCCTAAAGATGTATCTACTCCCTTTGCAACCTCTTCTCTTGCTGCTCTTCCTATTGCAGTACCTGATGCTAATGCTTCTGCACAGCCATAGTTGCCGCAGTTACAAAGAGGCCCATCCTTTTCTAAGGTTGTATGTCCTATTTCTAAAGCGTTTGAAGTATTCCCTCTATAGATTTTTCCGTTTAATACAGCTCCTCCACCTATTCCAGTAGAAACTGTTATAAATACCATGTTATTTGTTCCTTTACCTGCTCCAAATACATATTCACCTATTGCCGCGGCATTGGCATCATTATCTAGGTAGACAGGAATATTAAACTTATCCCTTAAAGGGTTAACCACATTGAAATTCTTAAAAGGAAGATTAGGAGTAGTTATGATTTTTCCCTCCTTTGCGTCTAGAGGTCCTGGAGAACCTATACCTATAGCTGCTATTTTATCTATATCTACTTTAGAATCTAGTATTACTTTTTCTATTACAGATATTATTCTTTGTAGTACTGCCATTTCCCCCTCTTCTGCTTTCGTAGCAAGAGTGTACTTAGAAAATATATCTCCATTAAAGCTTGCAACAGCTCCACTTATCTTAGTTCCACCTAGGTCGATTCCTACTACAAACTTACCTTCCATGGTAACTCCTCCTTTGCATAATACTCTATTTAATTATACACTATATACCATAGCTACCACAAATACTCATCTATATCTTCTAAAGCAGCTGAATTTTTATTAACTAAGCTGTAAGTATTTCAAGAACATCTTAAAAAATTAAAAAGACGAGATTGCAAAGCTTGCATCCTCATCTTTTTTGTTTATCATTGATTGATTTCTATTCCTCTAACCCTATCTAAGCTTTCTTTGAAAATTCTCTGCAAGAACTATCTCTGAAGTTTTAGAGTCACTTTTCATCTTTAAATCATTTCTGTTTAAATCCCTATTTCCAATCCCATCGGTAGTGTAATCTTCAACTGGTGCTATAGATAATTCGCTAGAGTTTTCCTCAAGATTTCTAGGTATGCTTACTTCCTCTGAAGCCATTGTTGGTTGTGGCAGTTCTCCATAAGCTTCTTCTATTCTGGCATTTTCACTGTTTAAGTCACCATTACCTATTCCATCTGTTGTAAAATCTCTTTTTTCTCCACTTTCAGCCATATCTTCCTCATCTCCTTTTACTAATTCAAAGTAAATCTCATGAGAGAACATATCAACCTTTAAAACTCTAATTCTTACATCATCGCCTAGTCTGTATATATTCTTAGTTCTTTCTCCTATGAGACTTAGATGCCTTTCATCATAAACATAATAGTCATCATCCATAGTACTCATATGCACAAGACCTTCTATAGTATTTGGGAGTTCTACAAACATTCCAAAGTTAGTAACGGAAGATATTATACCATCATACTCTTCTCCAATTTTTTCACTCATATATTCAGCTTTCTTTAAATCATCTACTTCTCTTTCTGCATCTTGAGCCAATCTTTCCATATCTGAAGATTGCTTTGATGCAGCTTCTACTTCTGCTGTTAATTTTTTTGTTCTCTTATCATCTATTTTACCATTTATAAATTCCTTTATTATTCTGTGAATAATAAGATCTGGGTATCTTCTGATAGGTGATGTAAAGTGGCAGTAGTATTTTGCCGCTAATCCAAAGTGTCCTACGCACTCTGGTGAATATCTAGCTTGTTTCATGGAGCGAAGTAAAAGTGTACTAACAACTGTTTCTTCCTTCTTACCCTTGATCTTTTCAATTACGTCCTGCAGTGCTTTAGGATGTAGTTCCTGTCCCCACTTTATTACATATCCCAAATTATGAATAAATTCTCCAAAGTGTTGAAGTTTTTCTTCATCTGGATCTTCGTGTATTCTATATACAAATGGCATATTAGCCCAGAACATATGCTCAGCTATAGTTTCATTACATACCAGCATAAATTCCTCAATTATTCTATTGGCTATTGCTCTCTCATAAGGCTTTATTTCTATAGGTTTTCCTAATTCATCAAGAATTATTTTGCATTCTTCAAAGTCAAAATCTATAGCACCACGGTTAAGCCTTCTTTTGTTTAATACACCACAAAGTTCTTCCATAAGCTTAAAGGTATCAACTAGATAATCATATCTTTCCATGACCTCTGGATCTTTGTCTCTAAGTATCTTTGTAACATTAGTATAAGTCATTCTCTCATTAGTTTTTATGATACTTTCCATTATTTCATGATCAACTACTTTACCAGACTTATCAATTTCCATAAAACAGCTTAGTGTAAGCCTATCAATCTGTGGATTTAAGCTGCATATACCATTTGAAAGTTTCTTAGGAAGCATTGGTATAACTCTGTCTATTAAATATACAGATGTTCCTCTGTTTAACGCCTCTTTGTCTAATGGATTTTTTTCTCTTACATAGTGAGATACATCTGCTATATGTACCCCTAGATAGTAGTTTCCATTTTCTAATTTTTCTATGGATATAGCATCGTCTAAATCCTTTGCATCCTCTCCATCTATTGTAACTATGGTTAAGTCTCTTAAATCTTTTCTTCTTGAGTACTCTTCTTCTGGTATTTCTTCTGGTATTCCGTCTGCAAAGGAGTCTACCTTTGGCGGAAACTCTTCAGGCAGACCGTATTTCTTAATTATAGTAAGTATATCTATTCCTTTTTCGCCTTTCTTACCTAATATCTCTACTACTTTTCCCTCAGGATTTCTTCTTTTGTCCGGCCAAGAAGTTATTTCTGCTATAACAATTTCTCCAGTTTTAGCTCCTTTTCTAGATTCCTTAGGTATAAATATGTCTTGATATATTCTTTTTTCTTCCGGTACTACAAAGCCAAAGTTTTTACTGTCTTCATAGGTACCTATAACAGTTTTATTGGACCTCTCCAGTATTCTTATTATTTCTCCTTCTCTTTTCTTGCCTCTATTTTCCTCTCTTGTTACTTTAACCACTACTTTGTCACCATTCATTGCTCCATTCATGTATGAAGATGGTACAAACACATCTGGTGTCTGGTCATGTGGTATTACAAAGCCAAAACCCTTTTGATGACCTTGAAGCTTTCCAACAGCAAGACCCATTCTTTCTGGAACTCCATAATGTTCAGTACGGGTTTTTACTATTTCTCCGTCCTTTTCCATGTCATTCAATATCTTCTCAAAATCTTTTCTGTCTGCTTTTCTTATACTGAAAACTCTTTCTAATTCTCTTAAATCCATTGGTTTATATGCTTGTTCTCTCATAAAGCTTATAAGGGTTTCTCTAATATTCATATTTCTCACCTCGTAGTATTTTAATGTTATAATTCATCCTTCCTACATATTCCAAATACGTCTATTTAAATATATGTAAATTCTTACGCTTTTACCTGTAGAATTATTTATTATTATCTTTGTACTATTACCTTAAAAATATTCATATTAGAATATTTTTATAGCCTTATATGGTATTTTTGAAAGGTAATTGTTTCTATATTGTAACCTTAATAATATAGCAAAATTATCCATCAGTCAAATCGGTATATATTATTTGAAACAGATGTATTTAAACTCAATTATTATTTTATAAAATAAATAGAGCGGTACAAGACCGCTCTATTTATGTAAATCAACCTATTGTATTATATTCTGCACCATGCATAAAATAGCGAATATTATTCCACATATAACTGTAACCCTTGATAGCATTGCCTCTGAAGTTCTTGACTTATTTTTTGAATAGAAGGATTCACTTGTTCCTCCGGAGACTAATCCACTTAATCCATTAGTCTTGCTTGGTTGTGCTAATACAACCGCTATTAATATAATAGCTACTATAGTCTGAATAACCATTAAAACAGTACGCATGCATTCACCTCCTGGCACTTTCACAAATTTCATTTTAACATATTAACCGGGTCATTACAATGACATAATTAACATGCTAAAATACTGCAGCCTTACTGTATGTAAAGCTGCAGTGCTTAATTTACACTAACTATCTTTTAATATTATAGAAGGCTTTTAAACCTCTGTATTCACCCATCTCATCTAATTCTTCTTCTATTCTAAGAAGTTGGTTGTACTTAGCAACTCTTTCTGATCTTGCTGGAGCACCAGTCTTTATTTGTCCTGCGTTTACTGCAACAACTAGATCAGCTATAGTTGTGTCTTCAGTTTCTCCAGATCTGTGAGAAACAACAGCAGTATAGCCTGCTCTTTCTGCCATTTCTATAGCATTTAATGTTTCTGTAAGTGTTCCTATTTGGTTTAATTTTATAAGTATAGAGTTTGCAACTCCCTTTTCTATACCGGTTTTTAATCTAATTGTGTTAGTTACAAATAGGTCATCTCCTACTAACTGAACCTTATCACCTAATTTTTCGGTTATTATCTTCCAGCCTTCCCAGTCCTCTTCTGCCATACCGTCTTCTATTGAGATTATTGGATACTTATTTACTAAATCTACATAGTAGTTAGCCATTTCTTCAGGAGTTAAAACTTTACCTTCACCAGCTAAATTATATTTTCCACCTTCAAATATTTCTGATGAAGCTGGGTCTAGAGCTATGAATATTTCTTTTCCTGGAGTATAGCCAGTTTTTTCTATTGCTTCAACTATAACTTGAATTGCTTCTTCATTTGACTTTAAGTTTGGAGCAAATCCTCCTTCATCACCAACACCAGTGTCATATCCCTTTGACTTTAATAGAGATTTTAATGCATGATAAACTTCTGCACACATTCTCAAAGCTTCACTAAAGCTTGGTGCACCTGCAGGCATTATCATAAATTCTTGTAGATCTACATTATTATCAGCATGCTTTCCACCATTAATTATATTCATCATCGGTACTGGAAGAACCTTTGCATTTACTCCTCCAATATATTGGTATAAAGGAAGTCCTAAATAATTAGCAGCTGCACGAGCACAAGCTAAGGACACTCCAAGCATAGCATTAGCTCCAAACTTCCCTTTGTTATCTGTTCCATCAAGTTCTATCATAGTTTTGTCTATTGCAACTTGATCAAATACATTCATTCCTATAAGTTCTTCAGCTATGTAGTTATTTACGTTATCTACAGCTTTTAGTACACCTTTTCCGTTGTATTTAGTCTTATCATCATCTCTTAACTCTACTGCTTCAAACATTCCAGTAGAAGCTCCTGATGGTACTGCTGCCATTCCTATAGTCCCATCTTCTAAAACAACTTCAACCTCTACTGTTGGAAATGCTCTTGAGTCAAGAATTTGTCTAGCTAATACGTCAACAATTTCTACATAATTTTTCATGTTATACATTCCTCCTGTTTTTTATCAGCATAAATCAAAATTTATGCTAATGTTATAAATTTTTCGTCAATTTGAGGTAAAAATTTTTAAATTGGGAGCAGGAAAGTTCCTATTCCCAATTTAAGATTATTTTATAAGGCTTTTCCCAGTCATTTCTGTAGGCTTATCTAATCCCATAACTTGAAGCATTGTTGGGGCTATATCTGCTAGTATACCGCCATCTCTTAATGGTTTAGCTTCTGCTGCTACATATAGGAATGGAACTGGATCTGTTGTATGAGCTGTCATTGGCTTACCTGTAGAGTAATCTATCATTTGCTCTGCATTACCATGATCTGCAGTTATAAATGCAGTTCCGCCCTTCTCTAATATTTTATCCACTACTTTTCCTAAACATACATCTACAGCTTCTACAGCTTTTTTAGCTGCTTCAATTACCCCTGTATGTCCTACCATATCTGGATTTGCATAGTTACATATAATCATGTCGTATTTATCTTCATCAAGTCTACTTAATAATTCCTCTGTAAGCTCATAGGCACTCATTTCAGGCTTCATATCGTAAGTAGCAACCTTTGGGGATGGTATAAGAGCTCTATCTTCATTTGTATTTGGCTCTTCAACTCCTCCATTAAAGAAGAAAGTTACATGAGCATATTTCTCTGTTTCAGCTATTCTCAATTGATTTTTCCCTAGTTTACTTACATATTCTCCTAAAGTATTTGTGTAACTTTCGTTTCCAAAGGCTACATCTACACCTTCTAAAGTTATATCATACTCAGTTAAGGATACAAAGGTAAGATCTAGAGTTTCTCTTTCAAAACCATCAAATACCTTATCATTTATAGCTCTTGTTATTTCCCTAGCTCTGTCTGGTCTAAAGTTAAAGAATATTACAGAGTCCTTATTCTTTATAGTGGCCTTTGGCTTTCCGCCTTCCACTATTATTGATGGAAGTACAAATTCGTCTGTTTTGTTATCATTATATGATTTATCAACAGCTTCTATAGCACTTGCTGCTTCCTCACCTTTACCAAGAACCATTGCATTGTATGCAAGCTGAACTCTTTCCCATCTCTTGTCTCTATCCATAGCATAGTATCTTCCTGATACTGTTGCTATTTCTCCAGTTCCAAGCTCTTTCATAAAGCTTTCTATATCTGATATATATTCTTTAGCTGAAGCTGGAGGAACATCTCTTCCATCAAGAAATCCATGAAGATATACCTTTTGAACACCTTTTTCTTTTGCTAATTTTAGAATGCCTTTAAGATGATCTGTGTGTGAATGGACTCCTCCTGGGGATAAAAGTCCCATTATATGAAGTGTTGAATTGTTTTCTTTAGCGTTTTTTATAGCCTTATTTAGAGCTTCATTTTCAAAAAAGTCTCCATCCTTTATTGACTTAGTTATTCTAGTCAACATTTGATATACTACTCTTCCTGCACCTATATTTAAGTGCCCAACTTCCGAGTTACCCATTTGTCCTTCAGGTAGTCCAACACTCATGCCGCTAGCCCCTATTTCTGTATTAGGGTAGTTGGCGAAATATCTATCATAATTTGGCTTATATGCTGCCTTAACTGCGTTTCCTTCTACTTTGTCTGAAATTCCGAATCCGTCAAGTATGATTAATGCTACTGGTTTCTTACTCATTTCTACCTCCAAATTTGTAAGTTGAAAGTTAAAAGCTAATAGTTTGGGCACCTATCAATTCTTAACTTTCAACTGTTCACTCTGAATTAATAGTTAACTATTGCTGCGAAATCTTCTGCCTTTAAACTAGCTCCGCCCACTAATGCTCCATCTATGTCTGATTGAGCCATTTGAGCTTTTATTGTAGATGGCTTTACAGAACCGCCGTATTGAATTCTTACTTTGTCAGCTGCGTCTTTTCCGTACATTGAAGTTATTACACTTCTTATATATGCTATAGTTTCGTTTGCTTGTTCATCTGTAGCTGTTTTTCCTGTTCCTATAGCCCAAATTGGCTCATAAGCTATAACTACTTTTTCAACTTGCTCAGTTTTAAGTCCTGCTAAATCTAGTTTTATTTGTCTTCCTAAAACTTCTTCAGTTACATTTGCTTCTCTTTCTTCTAAAGACTCACCGCAGCAAACTATAGGTACTAAGTTATGCTCTAATGCCTTCTTAGTCTTTTTGTTTACAGTTTCATCTGTCTCATTGAAATATTGTCTTCTCTCACTATGTCCAATTATTACATATTCCACTCCCATTTGTGCAAGCATTGCTGGTGCTACCTCTCCAGTATATGCTCCACTTTCTTCAAAATGCATATTTTGTGCTCCAACTTTTATGTTAGTTCCCTTTACTGCTTTTAAAACTGCATCTAATGCAATAAATGGTGGACAAACTACTACATCACCTTTTGCATCCTTTACTGCAGGTATTAATCCCTCAACTAACTTTAATCCTTCTTCTATAGTATTGTTCATTTTCCAGTTTCCAGCTATTATAGATTTTCTCATTATTATCTACCTCGATCCCTTTATTTATTTTAGAGTCAGGGATAATTATTATTTATAAATAAATTATATCACATATGTGTCATATTTTAAAATTTTTAGTCTTGATTATTTATTAATAATAACTTCCCTATTTCTTTTTATTTTATATGTAAATATTTTCATCTTTTTAATTTAAATATATTCTAAATTTTTTAGTTAACATTTTCTTTTATAAATTAAATTGACTAAGATATATGAATTCAATCTAAACAATTCTAATTGAAAGCTAGCTTAAAATATGATTAAGGTATATATAGTTAATCAAGTATTAAAATTTACTATATATACCTATCTACATCTTAAGTTATAATCCTATTTATCGTTAAGTGCAGTAATCCCTGGTAATTCCTTACCTTCTAGGAACTCAAGAGAAGCTCCACCACCTGTTGATATATGAGTCATCTTATCTCCAAATCCTAGGTTGTTAACAGCTGATGCACTGTCTCCTCCTCCGATTATTGTGGTAGCATCTGAGCTAGCCATAGCCTCTGCAACAGCATAAGTTCCTTTTGCAAAGCTTGGGAATTCAAATACTCCCATCGGTCCGTTCCAAACAACTGTTTTAGCTTCCTTTACTGCTTGAGCAAATAATTCTGCGCTCTTTGGTCCTATGTCTAAACCTTCGTGATCAGAAGGTATATCTCTTCCTTCTGAAACTATAGGAGTTTCATCTTTTCCAAACTTTTCAGCGTAAGTTACATCTACTGGAAGCAGTAATTTAACTCCTTTTTCTTCCGCTTTTTTCATCATTTCTTTTGCATAATCAATTTTGTCTGCTTCTAAAAGTGAATTTCCAACTTCATGGCCTAGAGCCTTTAAGAATGTATATGCCATTCCTCCACCTATTATTAAAGTATCTACTTTTTCTAATAGATTGTTTATAACTCCAAGCTTATCTGAAACCTTTGCTCCACCAAGTATTGCTACAAATGGTCTTACTGGATTTTCAACTGCATTTCCTAAGAACTTTAATTCTTTTTGAATTAAATATCCACATACTGAAACCGGTAAGAATTCAGTAACTCCAACTGTTGAACAGTGTGCTCTGTGAGCTGTTCCAAAAGCATCGTTAACAAAAACTTCTGCAAGTGATGCTAATTCCTTTGAAAAGTTCTCTTCATTCTTAGTTTCTTCTTTTCTGTATCTTGTGTTTTCTAGTAGTACAACATCGCCATCTTTCATTTCGGCTACTGCTTTCTTAGCATTTTCTCCAACAACATTGTCATCAGCAGCGAACACTACTTCTTTTCCAAGCATTTCTGATAGTCTATTAGCAACTGGTGCTAATGATAACTCTTTCTTTGGCTCTCCCTTTGGTTTTCCAAGATGCGAACAAAGTATTACTTTTGCACCATTTTCAACTAAGTACTTTATAGTAGGCATTGCACCTACTAATCTATTTTCATCAGTAATTTTTCCATCTATTAGCGGAACATTAAAATCACATCTCACCAAAACCTTTTTTCCTTTTACTTCTACATCTTCAATTGTCTTTTTGTTAAAAGCCATTTATAACACTCCTTTTCTTCAATTGGGAATTTCGAATTGGGAATAGTGGGTCATTTTCACTCCCAATCCCCCATTCCCAATTATATATCAGTTTCTATCATTTGCCTAACCAATTACTTCCAAACATTAATCCTATCAAATAGCTTAACTTATTAAAAAGGGTCTGGCCTTATAGCCAAAACTACAAAACCAGACCTATTTTATTAATATATGAAACTCCTCATCGTTACCTCTGAGGAGTAAGCGATTCGCACTAAATCACAGATTTAGGCTCTCTGCTTATAGTCTATCAGCAACGTATTTAGTTAAGTCAGCTAGTCTGTTTGAATATCCAGCTTCGTTGTCATACCATGAAACAACCTTAACCATGTTTCCTTCGATAGCCATTGTTGACATAGCATCGATGATTGATGATCTTTCATCTCCTCTGTAGTCGATAGATACTAATGGCTCTTCACTGTATCCAAGGATACCCTTCATATCAGTTTCTGATGCTTTCTTTAATGCAGCGTTTACTTCATCTACAGTAACGTCTTTTCCTAATTCAACAACTAAATCAGTACATGATACTGTAGGAGTTGGAACTCTTAATGAGAATCCGTTTAATTTTCCTTTTAATTGTGGTAATACTAGTGCAACAGCCTTAGCAGCTCCTGTAGTTGTTGGAACCATTGACTCAGCAGCAGCTCTAGCTCTTCTCATATCTTTGTGTGGAGCATCAAGTAATCTTTGGTCTCCAGTGTATGAGTGAACAGTTGTCATTAATCCTTTAACTATTCCAAACTCTCTATCAAGAACTTTAGCAAATGGTGCTAAACAGTTTGTTGTACATGAAGCATTTGATATTATGTGGTGGTTAGCTGCATCGTACTTCTCTTCGTTAACTCCCATAACTATTGTTATATCTTCGTTTGAAGCTGGCGCTGATATAAGAACCTTTTTAACAGTTCCTCCAAGATGAGCGTTAGCCTTTGTAGCATCAGTGAAGAATCCTGTTGATTCTATAACTATTTCTGCTCCTACTGAATTCCAATCTATATTCTTTGGATCTTTTTCAGCAAATATCTTTATTTCTTTTCCGTTAACTGCAATTGAACCCTCTTTAGCTTCTACAGTTCCGTCAAATTTTCCGTATAATGAATCGTATTTTAATAAATGAGCTAATGTCTTAGCATCTGTTAAATCATTTATACCTACTATTTCTAATTCATTAGCATAGTTTTTTACTAATGCTTTAAATACATTTCTTCCTATTCTTCCAAAACCATTGATACCAACTTTAATCATGTAAAACTCCTCCTAAACAATTAAATAATTTATATATATGATAAAATTTATTGGCTATTTTAAAAGTTCCATTATTTCTCTAGCAGCACCTTCATCTGTTACTAATACACTATTATGGTAGTTTTTTTGTATAGAAATAATTGCTTCTGCTTTTTCTTTTCCACCAGCTACAGCTATCAATGTATCTATTTTCCCTATCTCTTCATTTCTTATTCCTATACTTGGTGTAGAGTACACAATTTTTCCTTCTTCATCATGGTAATACCCAAAGGCTTCTCCAACTGCTCCAGAGTTCTCTATCTTCTGTATTTCTTCTGAAATTAATCCCCTTCTTCTGGACATTTCATCCGCTCTACCAATACCGTATATTAAAATGTTAGCATTATATACAGTGTCTAAAATGTCTTTAACATCTTTTTCTTGAATTATAGTGCTCATAGCTTTATCACTTAGGTTATCAGGCACATGAAGTAATCTATAATTCCCCTCTAGTTTGCTGGCAAGTTTTTCAGCAAGGGTGTTCGCCTGAGTCTCTATATTTCTTCCCATTCCGCCTCTAGCAGGCACCACTAAAATATCTTTAAAACTAGACATTTTAGGCATGTTATCAATCAGTTCTTTTATTGTAGAGCCACCGGTAATTGCAATTATGCTCTTATCTGCTATTATGCTCTTCAAATAACCTGCTGCAGCTCTTCCAATTTCATTTACTACTGTTTTATCTTCATCAAGATTTCCAGGAACAACTATTACCTTTTTTAACATTAGGCTGTCCTTAATAAACTTTTCTATTTCAGACAATCCTTTCATCGCATGTATAAAATCTTTCAGCTTATCAATTATTTCTTCGCCCTCTTTAGTTATTGTCATGCCTGGTGTATTTATTTCTATAAAATTCTGACCTTTTAAAAAGTTAATTTCAGTTCTTACAATTCTTTCTCCAATTTCTAGGTTGTTAGCAAGTACCCTTCTACCAATGGGCTGATTGTAATATATTGTTCTCAGAATGTTATACCTTTTCTCAAGTAATTCCACAAGCTCTGGTACTATCTTCTGTTGTAATTTTAGCACATCTTCCACTTACAATACCCCCTTGGTCATTTAATGTCCCAGTGCACTTTTTCTTGTCCCACTTATATTATAAATTAAATAAAAAATTTTTTAAATAGTATTTTCAAAAAAAGTATGAACAAATTGTGAACAATGGGGAGAATTAGAATCTCTTTCTCCCCTTAGATGACTTTATTCCCATTTCCTCTCTATATTTTGCTACAGTACGTCTGGAAATATTCATTCCTTCTTTATTTATTAAATCACATATAACCTGATCAGAAAGCGGCTTTTCTTTGTCCTCTTTGTCCACAAGTTCTTTTATGGTCTTCTTAATAATTTTTACTGATACATCTTCTCCTGTTGAGTTAGAAGATATTGCTGTAGTAAATAAATCCTTTATCTTTATAGTGCCTTTATGTGTATATATATATTTATCCCTAATTGCTCTACTAATTGTAGATTCATGCATCTCTAGCTCTTCCGCTATTTCTTTCAGTGTCATAGGCCTTAAATATTCATCACCAAAATCAAAATAATCCCTTTGTTTTTCCAGTATCTTTTCTAAAACTCTATATATTGTACTTTTTCTATGTTGAATGCTCTTAATTAAGAATATAGCACTGTTTAATTTTTCTTTTACATAATCTACTGCATTTTTATCGTTTTCATTAGTAATTATTTCTTTGTATATTTCATTTATTGTAAGCTTTGGTATAATATCATCATTCATTATTATGTAGTACTCATTGTCGATTTTTTTTATATAAGCATCAGGAGTTATGTACTTAACTTCCTCACCTGTAAAAAATCCTCTGGAAGGTTTCGGTTGAAGCGACTTGATTATATCTCCATATTCCTGTGCTTTTTTTACATCTATACCGAGAGACTTTGCTATAGAATTATATTTGTTTTCTGCCAGCAGTTCTAGATGCTCGTCTATTATTTTAAATATATTTTCATCCTTTATACCTTTTTTATCAATCTGTATCTTTAGACACTCCCGTAAGTCTTTAGCACCAATTCCATCTGGTTCAAGGGATTGAATTACTCTTATACAATACTTTATAATCTCTTCTTTAATTTTCAGTTCTCTACTTATTTCATTTTCCTTTATTGATAGATACCCTTTTTCATCAATATTTTCTACCAAGTATAAACATATAGACTTAATATAATCCTTTTCATTTAGATCCCTAACCTGTTCTCTTAAGTATTCCTTCAATGATTTTTTCTCAGATATAAAGTTAAAGGGTGATATTTCTTCTTCATCACTTTTTTCATAACTGTGATGACTGTAGTTGTCAAATTCAAAGTACTTGACCAATTCTTTGTAATCAACCTTATCCTTGTCTTCTTTAGCGGAAGATGGTGCTTTAGAATCAAGTACAGGATTCTCTTGAAGCTCTTTTTCTACATATTCTTGCAGTTCAAAGCCTGACATCTGAAGAAGTTTTACAGATAACTGCATTTCTTGAGTCATTATAAGTTTCTGTTCTTGAGTTAAACTTAAACTAAAATCCATATTCATGTTAACACCCCATTTCTACGCCCTATTATTTTGCTCATTTTATTATATCATTAACAAAGAACTTATAAAATTAGGAATGAAAAATTGGGCATGGGAAATAACTGTAGATTTTTCTTTTAAGTGTATATAACCTAAATTATCTGGATATACAAAAGAGAGTTTGCTGAAGCAAACTCTCTTTTATCTCTGTCCCTTTTCGTATGGAACTCCATCTGCTGCTGGTGCAGTAGTCTTTCCGACAAATCCTGCCAAAGCAAGCATAGTTAATATATATGGTATCATAGTATAAATTTCAGTAGGTATATTTAGAGCAAGGCTCTGTGCATTTATCTCCAATGCGTTACCAAAGGCAAATAACAAGCAAGCCCACATAGTTCCCTTTGGATTCCAATTACCAAATATCATAGCCGCTAAAGCTATAAAACCACGTCCTGAAACCATTCCTTCTTTGTAAACAGGAGTCATTCCTATAGACAAAGCTGCTCCACCAATACCTGCAAGCACTCCGGAAAGTATTACACATAAATATCTTGTTTTATAAACACTTATTCCTAAGGTATCTGCTGCACTTGGGTGTTCTCCTACAGCTCTTATTCTTAGTCCTAGCGGAGTTTTAAACAATACAAAACTTGATACAAATACAAGTATTAAAGCCAATATTACAAACCAGTTTAACCCTCCTATTAATGGGCCTATAAAAGGAATTTCTTTTATAGCTGCTGGTATGTTATATGAAAGTCCTGTTACTATATCTGTCTGACCGCCCTTTTTAAATATTTTAAATATAAGAAAGCTAGCAAAAGCTGTTGAAAAAAGGTTAATAGCGGTACCAGATATAACCTGGTCAGCTCTTAAGTGAATACTTAAAAAAGCATGAAGTAAAGCTAAAAGTCCACCTGCTATTGCAGCAAATAAAATTCCAACTAGGGGGCTTCCTGTAATGTAGGAACCGAAAACTGCAAAAAACGCACCTATTGTCATCATTCCATCAAGACCAACGTTTACAACACCAGCTCTTTCTGAAAACACACCGCCAAGACCTGCAAATATAAGTGGTGTTGCCATTCTCAAGGTAGATGCTATTATTATAATAATAAGTCCTGCATTATCCATTTACTATCGCCCCTTTCTTTCTTCTTTTGTTTTCAAAGTATTTTACTATGTAGTCTGTAGCAACAAAGATTATAACAATTGATTGTATTAAATAAACTATTTCTTTAGGTATTGAATTTAACTGAAGCATTCTTGAACTACTGTTTAAAGCTCCAAACAATATTGCTGCCGGTATACATCCTATAGGATTACTCTTGGCCAAAAGAGCAACAGCTATACCATCAAATCCGTATCCTATAAAACCCATTAAATCTGTACTGCTGTACATTACCCCTGCTAAGTGAGATGCTCCCCCAATACCTGCAATGGCACCGGATAAAACCATTGTTAGTATAGTATTTCTTGCAATATTTATTCCACCATACTCTGCTCCAAAGGCATTTATACCTACTGCTCTTATTTCATATCCCACAGTAGTTTTCCAAAGTAACCAGTATATAAGTAGTGCGCAAATAACAGCAAATATAAGTCCTATATTAGCTCTGCTGATTGTACTAAATTTAAGAAATTGGGCACTTTCTTGTATTGTTGGTGTAGAGGCTTTTGATGCAACACCAATAGGTGTTCTAAGTACAATTATGTTAACTACATTTATACTAATATAGTTCATCATAATTGTATTAATAACTTCATTGGTACCAAATTTAGCTTTTAAATATCCTGGAATTCCTGCCCATATTCCTCCACCTACTATACCTGATAAAATTATTAAAGGAACATGTATCCATGGACTTAATCCTGGAATTAAACCAACTATAGCTGCACAAATTAATCCCAATGTAAACTGTCCCTCAACTCCAATGTTAAATAGTCCACACTTAAAAGCTATAGCATGGGCAACCCCTGTAAATATTAAAGGTGTTACAAAAACCATAGTTTCCAAAGTCTTTGCAGGATCACCGAAGCTTCCATTTACGATTACAGTTATTAAATCGCTTAAGGCTGTAAAATATTCAGTAATTGAATATTCCTTTGCCCACATTACGAAAAATACAGCAACAAATAATGACACTATTATTGAAAAAAACGGAAATGCAAGGCTTTTCAAAGCATCTGTTACTATATTTCTTCCGTTATTCTTATTGTCTCCTTTGCTCACCATCATTCACCTCTTCTTTATTCTCCAAGGATCCTCCTGCCATAAGTACCCCTAGTTTCTTTTCATCTGCATCCTTTCTATCTAGTATATCCACTATTCTTCCATCGTACATAACTGCTATTCTATCTGAAAGAGCCATTATCTCATCTAGTTCAAGGGATACTAGTAAAACAGCCTTTCCTTTATCTCTTTCTGCAACTAATCTTTTGTGAATATACTCTATAGCTCCTACGTCTATTCCTCTTGTAGGCTGTGAGGCAATTATAAGATCAGGATCCTTTGCAATTTCTCTTGCTGCTATTAACTTTTGCTGATTACCTCCTGATAATGCAGATGCTTTTACCTCGTCATTTGGTGTTCTAACATCAAACTCTTCTATTAATTTCTGGCAATGCCTACGTATTTCTCCGTAATTCATCACTATACCATTGCTAAAAGGCTTTTGATGATATGTTCCTAGTACCGAATTCTCAAAAAGAGAATAACCTAGAATCAATCCCCTCTTATGTCTATCTTCAGGAATGTGGGATAATCCACTATCTGTAATCTGTCTTGGGCTTTTACCAAAAATGTCTTTACCTTCTAAGGTTATCTTTCCAGACTCTGACTTTCTTAGTCCTGTTATAGCTTCTATTAATTCTGTTTGACCATTTCCGTCAACACCAGCTATACCCACAATCTCTCCAGCTTTAACAGCTAGACTTACCCCTTTTACTGCTTCTACACCCCTGTGATCCTTAACTACAAGATTTTCTACATTAAGTACCTCACCTGCCGCCTTAGCTTCAGCTTTTTCTACCACTAAGTTTACCTTTCTTCCAACCATAAGCTCTGCAAGCTCATCTATATTAGTCTCCTTAGTTTTTACAGTTCCAGTTACCTTACCTCTTCTTATTATAGTTACTCTATCACTCATTTTCATAACTTCTTTTAATTTATGAGTTATTAGAATAACTGATTTTCCCTCTTCCTTTAGATTGTCTATAATAACTCCAAGCTCTTCTATTTCCTGAGGAGTTAAAACTGCTGTAGGCTCATCTAGTATAAGTATATCCGCACCTCTGTATAAAGCCTTTAAAATTTCAACCTTTTGCTGCTGACCAACAGATATGTCTTCAATAACAGCCTTTGGATCTATATTAAATCCATATTTATCTGCTATACCTTTAACATCTTCCTCGGCCTTCTTTATATCAATTCTAAGCCCTTTTTTTGGCTCTATTCCCAAAACTATATTTTCTGCTACTGTGAAATTGTGAACTAACATAAAGTGCTGATGTACCATTCCTATACCAAGCTTAATAGCATCGTTAGGGTTAGTTATTTTTACTTCTTTCCCATTTACACGAATCTCACCCTTTTCCGGCTGATAAAGGCCATAGAGTATATTCATAAGTGTAGTTTTTCCCGCACCATTCTCACCTAGTAAAACATGAGTTTCACCTTTAAGCAATTCGAAGTTAACGTTGTCATTAGCTATAGTCCCTGGAAAAACTTTGGTTATTTCCAGCATTTCGATTACCTTTTCCATTTTTAACCTCCTTAGTGTAAGCTTCCTGGCTTTCTGTAAAGAAAAAGCTAGGTCTATGCCTAGCTTATGCATAGTATACCTAGCTTATTATATTACTTTATTAATATTTTAGTAAAGATTTTTTTTAGCTAATTTACTAGATGTAAAGTTACATACCTAGCTTAAAATACCTATACTAAATTTAGATTGCTGGTGCTGTAAATTTAGCTGCATCTTCCTTTGTAGCTGGAACAGTTATTTTTCCATCTATTATAGCTTTTCTATACTTTTCAACTAAATCTAAAACATCTTTTGGAGTATTCTTATTTGAAGTTGCTGCTATATCAACACCTTGCTCTTTTAATCCAAATACTATGTTTTTTCCACCTTCAAATTTTCCTTGAACAACTGATTTAGCTGTATCATAAGTTGCTGTATCAACTCTCTTTATCATACTTGTTAGAATAACATCTGCATATTCTGGAACAGTAAGAGATTGATCCATGTCAACGCCTATAGCCCATATCTTCTTATCTGCTTTAGTCATAGCTTTTGCAGCTTTAAATACACCTAATCCAGTACCACCTGAAGCATGGTATATTACGTCACAACCACCATTGATCATTGATGTTGCTAATTCTTCACCTTTTGTTGGGTTTGCATAGTCAGCAGCATATCTTACGTCAAATTGTACACTTGGATTAACAGCTTTAGCTCCAGCCATGTATCCTGCTGCAAATCTATTTATTAATTCAAAGTCTTTTCCACCTACGAAACCTAATTTATTGCTCTTAGTCATTTTTCCAGCAATAACACCTGCTAAGAAAGAACCTTCTTGCTCTTTGAAGTTAAGTGATACAACGTTCTTTTCTTTAACTTCTGAATCTATTATAGCAAACTTTTTATCAGGATATTTCTTTGCCATATCAGTCATAGCATCTGCCATCTGATATCCTACGCCGAATATAATTTCGGAACCGTTATCAACTAAAGCTTGAAGATTTGGTTGGAACTCATCCTTTTTCTTTGATTCAATTGGTTTATAGTCTATGTTCTTAAACTCACTTTGAGCTTTTTTAATACCTTCATCTGCTGCTTGGTTGAAGGACTTGTCATTTAATCCACCTTCGTCTGTAGCAAGACCTATTTTTACTTGTTTTGCCTCAGTTGTTCCTGATCCACCTTGTTGTTTTTGGCTACCACAGCCTGCAAATACTGATACTGTCATTATTGCTGCTGCAAGTAGTGATACTACTCTTTTTTTATTCATTAAAATTTCCCTCCTATAAAGATATAGTTTTTCTTTTTATATGATGTGTCTGTACCAAATAAAATATTCTACAAAAGGTCCTATTTTCCTTCTAGATTTTAAATAATATTTTTAGAGAGTACAACCCCCGGCAATAACTGATTTGCCGAGGGTGTAACGTTTTCTACTTAAAACCCTTATTTGTCAATATCTCTGCTGCTTTTTCTCCTACTTCCTCTGGTACAAGAATAATTGGTCCTGTACATCCCATACCACTTTCTGAATAGATACCTTCCTTCCATAATGCTTTGCAAGCATTTTCAAGTTCTAGTATATCTATTCCAGGTATTGCATAAGTAACTACCTGCTTTGGAGGCATTTTTACTTCTTCCTCTTCTGCTGCAGCTGGTTTATCCTTTGCTAATATTTTTCCTACTATTGTATCTAAGCCTGATTCCTTAGCTTTCTTAAATTCTTCTTTAGCTTTAGCTAAAACATCATTCTTAGCACAAGTTGCGCAGTATCTTAAAGCTTCACAGATAAGTGGTGCACCGGATGCTCTTGATACTATGTTCACTAACTTGTCATAGTTTTCTCCTATTCCTGGTCCATATCCATAACCTAAAGTTTCATAGTTTCCACCAGTTGTAAAGGAAGCAAATATTTTAATTAAAAGATTTCCTGTTAGAGAATCACAAACCATAACATCTGGAGTTCCTGCAAGTAAATCATTGCCTCTCATAACAGAGCCACCGTCAGCTCTTAGTGATTCAGAAAACTTAAAGTTGTATCCTCCAGCTTGAAGATCTTTAAGAGCTCTTTCAACTCCTCTTGCTCCATCTATATTTAATATACCCACCTCAGGATTCTCAATACCCACTGATTTAGCAACTGCAATTCCTGATATAGCATTTCTAATCATACCTTCTACTCTATGTGTAGAAGTAGTTCCTGTAGTTGTAGCAATAATAAGTTCTTTTCCCATTCCTGGTGTTACTACTCTTCCTACTGTTGAAACTCCAATCGGGAAGTCAAAGTGTTGAGTTACACAGCCATCTAACTCCTTATTTTCAAGAAGTTCTACCATTTTCTTGTGGCCTTCTTCTGCATCCTTTACTTCTACAACTTCAAAGTCGCCTTCAACCTTAGGTCCTATTAAAACTATATCAAAGTCACCGTATTTACTTTTAGCCATTTGTGCAGCCTTTACCATTTCTTCTACACCATGCTCTGAACCAAAAGTAGTGAGTCCAATTCTTACTTTTTTTCCAAAACTTCCGCTCTTTATACCATCAGCTATTTCGTTGAAAACTTCTGATATTAACTTTTTTGTTGCATCCATTAAAATCACCCCACTTACTTTAGCAGTTCTTCTGCAAATTTCTTCATACCCTCAGCTATCATGTTTTTGATTTCATCCTTTGAAATTCCTGCTGCTTCTTCTTTAGCTCCTGTGTTCTTTTCTACAAGTATAGATACTCCATCAAATAGGTTTGTCATTCTTCCTAAGAAAAGACTTCCTTTACCTATTATCATAAAGTTGTTTAATTTTCCATTCATTATATGTTCTATACCATGTCCAACTATTGGCACTCCTGATGGAATATGTCCTTGAGTTGGAGCATATCCTGGGTATCCATGAGCTTTTACGAAGTTTGGTAATTCTTTTCTATCCAATTGTCCACTCTTAACTGCTAATGCTCCTATCATCTTGTAGTTTTGAGTTGGAACATCTCCTGCTCCTGCTGGCTCTGTAATATCTGGAGTCTGCATTTCTGGAGCATATTTGTCTACATCTGTAATTTTCATACCAACCTTAGCAAGTGGCTCTGATACTAAAGCTTCGATAACAGCCTGTGGTGCAGCTCCATGTCCTATAGTATGTCTTCCAACTACATCTGTTCTTAATATTGGACTTACTCCATCATTTTGTGATACAAGTACAGCAAATCCACCAACACAGTCCTCAAGTACTGAAAGACCTTTCTTTATATGGTCTTTTCCATTCATACCAAGTTTAGCAGTACTTCCACCAGCAAATACTATTACATTTCTATATATTCCTGACTTAACAAGAGCTGAAGCTGTTATTAAAGCATGAGATGGTCCTGCACAGAAGCCTCTCATATCTGTACCAGTAGCTCCCTTAATTCCTGCAATCTCTCCACAAGCTTTAGCAACGTTTCCGCCGCCTCTTTGGTTCATATCACCTATTGCTTCTTCTGAACACTCTATTAAGTAGTCAACTTCATTTACATCTATTCCTGAGCTTTTTATAAGGTGCATTAAGGATAATACTCCTGATGCTTTTACAACTAAGTTCTCTACTATGATGTGAGAAGATAGGTTAGCGTCAAACTCGTGTGCTCTCTTAACACATCCTACTAACTTACCGCCTTCGTATAAACCTTCAGCTACTCCCTTTTCTACAAGACCTTCTATAACAGATAGTTCTTCTCCTTCTTTTAATGCTTCTACTTTTGTATTTAAAATAGGGTGGGCATTAAACTTTTCTTTAACTTTCTCTGTAAAAGATTTCTCAAGGATTACTAGGTCAAAAACGTCTGAAGCCTTTATTAATCCATAAAACTCATCTTGAGGCATTATCTCACCAAACTTACCGAATCTATTAGCATTCTCAAGCTTGCTATTGTACCAAGGTCTTGGTAATTCTCCTAATTCTTCTGGAGTTACATTACCTATATATGTTTGATTTGGAGCATAGCCTACAACTTCATCAAAGGATCTTAAATGGTCCTTAATGCTTTTTAAGTATTCTGAATCTGGGTTTGTCTCCCTTTCTAACATTTGAGTAGTACCATTATGAATTATCATATCTGGTGCATTAACTAATACATATGATGCTTTTTTAATAACTGGAAAACTCATTATAAAACCCTCCTTAAATTTTGTTGAGAATTGAGAGTTGAAAATTGAAATTTAAAAGTAATTTTCAATTCTCAATTCTCAACCTATCTTTAAACTTTTTAACTATGTATAAAAACAGGGAATTGAAAATAGATTTTTTCAATTTTCAATTCCCTATATATTCACTTTACCTAGTGACAGTTTTAATTACTTATCAAAAACTGTTTGATCTTCAACTTCAGTTGAAAGTGCATTTAATGCCTTTTCTACTAAGTGATATCTTAATTCATACTCATCCTTAGATTCCAATGATGGGTTTCCAAGTGGGTGAGGTATTGCTATTGTTGGAACTATTCTGTTAGCTCCTACTGTTAAGGATATTGGAACTACTGTACACATATGAACTACTGGAAGTCCTCCACGTTCAATTTCTTTTACAAGTGTTGCACCGCAACGTGTACAAGTTCCTCAGGTGGAAGTAAGTATAACTGCGTCAACTCCATCAGCAATTAACTCTTTAACTATAGTCTCACCAAATTTCTTTGATGAAGCAACAGCTGTTCCGTTACCAACTGTAGTATAGAAATATCTGTGAAGTGATCCGATTTTTCCTTCCTTCTCCATTTGTCTTAATACGTCAACTGGAAGTACTCTGTCTGAATCAGTATTAGCATAAGTTGGGTCATATCCGCCGTGTGCAGTTTCATATGTTTCTGCAGTTAAGTCCATTACACCTTCTATATCATATTTACCGAACTTAGAAGCATTTGATGATTCTATGTGATCTGGATTTGTCTTTGGTACTATACCACCAGAAGTAACTAATGCTATCTTAGCTTTTGATATATCTTTTACAGCTGCATTTGGAGCAACTCTGTCGAATACAGGCATTTTGAATTCTGTAACAAACTCTTCGCCTTTTAACTTTTTAACAAGCATATCAACAGCTCTTTTTGATCCTCTTTCAGTAGCAAAGAAGTTCTTTCTTATTCCTCTTTCGATGTAGTTATCTTCTGAAGGTAATCCGATTTCTTGTCCCTTAGCAAGCTTTAATGCTAAAGCAGCAACCTTAGGAAGTGCATCTCTCATACCTGCTGCACTATTCTTAGTTTCAACGATGTAAAGATATTTTTTGAATAAGTCTGCACCTGGGTTTTCAATATACATAGCTGTAAGTACAGGTATTCCTAATTTCTCTTCAACTTCTTTAGCGATAGTTCCGCAAGCTACACCATATCTTCCAGCGTTGAAAGCAGGACCTGCTATAAATAGATCTGGGCTATATTTTTTAACCATATCTATAATTTCTGCTTTTGCTTCTTCAGTGTTCTCATTGAAATAAGAGTCTCCACAGATAACTGTAGCAACTATTTCAACACCTTCCTTGCTTAATAATCCGTTAAGTCCCATACCAGGACCTACAAAACCTTCTCTAACCTCTGGTTTTATATCTGCTTTTTCTTCTCCGCCGATACCAGCGTAGAATTGATTTATATAATGAACAACTTTAATCATTTCAGCATTTCCCCCCTTTTAGGAATTTAAACATATCAACTATTAATATTTTGAGTATTGAGTTCTCACGTTCTTAACTTCTTCGATGATAGCATCTACATCAAGAACCATTTCCATCATTCCGCACTGCTCATCGTAAACAGCTGCATCACATTCATCCTTTATTTCTGGCTCAACTACATGATAAACAGCTAATCCTAATGCTATTCCAGCAAGTGGACCTGCAAAAGTTGGGTCTCCAGCAGCTACAGTTTCAGCTGAAAGTCCTGAAGCTTCAGCTTCTGCTCCTCCGATTACTACAACAACGTTTTCTGCACCATGCTTATCAGTTAAGTCTTTTACTCTTTGTTGGATCTCCAGATCCATAGCACCAGCGGCTGTTCAGACAAAGCACTCTGTTGATGCAAAAACAACTTCTGCTCCTGCTGATTTAACGCAAGCTTCAATAGCTGGTCCTGGTATTCCGTCTCTATCTCCTACTGCTATAACTTTTTTTCCTTGTAACATCTATATCATCCTCTCTTTCAATCCACATAGTATAATGCACAATTACTTCTTTGTAATATCACTTATTATAAAATCTAAGCTATTTTAAAACATTTATATTTTTATATTAAATATTCTAACAATTCATCCTAATTTTTTACTAATTAGAATCCTTTTGCTGATAGATAGTTGAATCCTACTTCACTTGTAGCTCCAGTTATAACCTGAATCTCAGCTTCTATAGTACCATCTTCTCTTAAACTTCCTACGTGTCCTCCTGCTATTATATCAGCAGCTTCAACGTGTCCTATTACCTTCTTCATTACAGGAAGTATAACAACTTCATTAGCATTTCCACCTGTAACTACTGCATCACCCTTTGGTGTTGAGTCTGCAAGTGACTGAGAAGCTCCATCTTGTCCTGCATATTCATCTGTAATTAATACAGTTTTTATTCCCTTATCAGTGATTTTGTTGCAGTTCATAACTAAGTCAGCATCTGGATTACCGAATCCTTCTTCTGATATTATTACTGCATCTGCTCCTACATACTCAACTAACTTAGCAGTCATGTTTGATGATCTTTCTTTATCTGCAAGATAAACGTTTTCGTTTGTAATTACACAACCTAAGAAGTTATAGTCTTTTCCATGTCTTTCATATAAATCTTCAATAACTGGGTGATTCATATGAACATAGCTTGGGTTTTTATCACAAGCTGAAACACAGTTTCCACTTACAACAGCTCCATCAAATACTTCTGTTGGATATAAGAATGTTGGTATAATCTTCTTAGCATCTACTCCATATACATAAGTATCATGTAAAAGTCCTTGAGTTTGAAGCATGTATACGTATACTACTTTAGGAAGATTTGGATACTGTTCAACCTGTTTTAATAGTGGTAAAGTTTCATAAACTTTTACTTCATCTGGCTCAACGTTTCTTCCTGCTTCTCCAAGGTAAGTAGCAGCCTTAAATCCAACCATTCTTACAGCTTCTTCATGCTCGTGCTGTTTAACTCCTGCCTTTGGCTCACAAATAATAACTAAGTTATTTGTCTTTGAGAATGGAGTATACTTAGCTCCCTCTCCGCTCATGTCTATAATACCTTCTTGGAAACCAACTATTTTACCTGTAGTAACTACAGCTGCTCCCTTTAATACATGAGTTCTTCCTTCTCCAACCATGTCAACCTTGCTTATGAATCCTGGGAATATTCCGCCTTTTCCTTCAACCTTAACTCTTGGCTCGATAACATCCTTTACAGGTATTATTCTTGTTTCTTCACCTGGTTTTGCGATATCAAAGTCTATGCTCGCAAGTCTCTCATCTCCACTAACTGTTGCTAGTAACTCTTCTTTGTTTACATAAAGAACTCCATTTTCAACCTTTGTTTCAGCTCCAAATTGAATATCTTTTATGTTGATTTTTCCTAACTCTAAACGCAAAGTGTTCACCTCCAAATTTATTTGGATTGAGAGTTAAGTATTTAACTCCCAATCAATATTTAATACAATTTTCTAGGTTTATGAGTAATTATTTATTATTTAATAGCATAGAGTCTGCTGTTTAGTTAACTTATTTTGCAAACTGCCAACTCTCTACTATTAATTAGTAACTATTAAAGTGTTTCGTAGTAAGCTTTTATAAATCCTTCTATATCATCTAATGAAGCAATTTTATCTGCAGTTATTGAAGTTGCCTTTTCTCCATCCTTGTAGATTATCATTGTTGGTAATCCAAGAACCTTTTGTGATATAGCTAGTCTTCTTGCAGTGCTTGTGTTTAAGCTAGCAAACTTTATCTTGTCACCATATTTTCCTTCAAGGTCATGTACTCCTGGCATAAGCTGTTTACATATTTCACATTTATCTCCCCAGAAATCTACGAAAACTGGCTTTTCAGTATAAGTTAAAACTTCAGCTTCAAAATTCTCTTTGTTTAATTCTATCATTTCAAAATCCTCCTACTACCAATTTTTATTTACTATGTTCTGCTATATAATGCTCAGCAGCTGTTGCAGCTATAGCTCCATCTGCTGCTGCAGTTATAACCTGTCTTAAAGTTTTCTTTCTTACATCCCCTGCAGCAAATACTCCAGACATGTTTGTTCTCATGTCTTCATCTGTTACGATATATCCGCCTTCCATTTCTAATTGTCCATCGAACAATTGGGAAATTGGGTCATATCCAACAAATACGAAGCATCCATCTACTTTTAATTCACTAGTTTCACCAGTCTTTAAGTTTCTTACTACAAGACCTTCTAATATTTCATCTCCTAAAGCTGCATCAACAGTTGAATCCCAGATGAATTTTATCTTAGGATTTGCAAAAGCCTTTTCTTGTAATGACTTAGCTGCTCTTAAAGAATCTCTTCTGTGAATTATAGTTACACTCTCAGCAAACTTTGTAAGATATATTGCTTCAGTTATAGCTGAATCTCCTCCACCGATAACTGCAATATCTAGTTCTGTAAAGAAGTCTGCATCACAAGTAGCACAATATGATACTCCCTTTGCTCTTAGTTCTTGCTCTTGTTTAAATCCTGCAAGTCTTGGAGTAGCTCCTGTTGCTACTATTATAGTCTTTGCTCTGTAAGTTTCATTTTTTCCCTTTACAACCTTAACATCGCCCTCTAATTCTACCTCTGCGATATCATCTTTTCCGAAGTTAACTCCAAACTCCTCTGCTTGCTTTCTCATTCTTTCGATAAGACTTGGACCTGTACAATTCTCTATTGATCCTGGATAGTTTTCTAATTCATCTGTAGTTGAAGTTTGTCCTCCAAATTTAGCTCTTTCAATAAGTAATGTATCCATTCTTGATCTTGCAGCATAAAGTCCTGCTGATAATCCTGCTGGTCCACCACCGATTATTATAGTGTCGTAAATGTGTGACATTTTCATTACCTCCTACTATCTCTAATTAAACTATTACTGATAAAATTTGCTTAGAGCTATTCGCCCTTATGACTAAACCTTAATTTTACAGGATAACAATAAGTTTTTCAATTCCTGTACATTCTACTTAAAAGGGTGAACTATAATCTTTATTAAGCTACATTAATATAAGGCATGATAGATTAAATCATAATCTATCAACTGAAAGTCTTCTAAAACCTGTTCACTCCAATTAGGAATTCCAAACTTATTAGTGAACTTTTCAGTTGAACTTATTCCTTCTTCTATGTACTTTAAGGAGTCCACCTCTACAGCTTTTTCTCTATTTTTTGATATAATAACTGTTCTATAAGGCGTCTCATTTGGTTTTATACTACTCATTAAAGGATGAGTAAGAAGTTTATGACCATTATGAATATAGCTTCTTACCTTCTTAAATACATCTATGGTAGACCCATCTATAAATTCAGTTACATATTTACTGCTTAAATTCTCTTTGCTCATGGGATTATTTGTTACAACTATTATAGGTTCTATCATACTAACTCTCCTTTATAGGCTTTAAGCGCCATACATATATTTCCAACTAGACACACAAAAAAACAGAGATAAAAGCCTTCAGCCTTTACCTCTGTCTATTAACCTGAGAGTTTTACTCCTTCGGTGCATATGCTTTCCAGAGACTTGTCCATTTTCGGTCCTTTTGCCTGAGAGCTTCATACTATTTCGCTTATAGTACTTCCTCCTTCGGCTATCCACTTAAGGATGTCATATACCTAAAATTACTTTTTTAGATATATAACTAAGTAAATTCGCATTAACTGATTGTTAACATTTCTACTTAATCTCCCGAAAATTTCATCCAACATTATTGAATTTTGTTATGTTTTTGTTATGTTATTGTTTACATTTATTATTATATATTATCAAGTGCAAAAATTCTATACTTTTCTGAAATATTAATTATTACATTTTCTAATAAATCATATTCGAATTGCTGATAATATCACCCATCATTTACCAATATGGTTACTAAAAAATGAATTTATGTATATTTTTTCAATGAACTCTAACAAAATACGCTAATTTGTAACTTAATAATCTAAATTTATACAATTTTCGTCATTTTCTTTTAAGTTTTTATATTTTGACCCAATTCAACCATTGATAATTCATTAACAACCCAGTTGTGGAATTATGAACTATTTTTTAACAATCATTGATAAAAAAAATAAGCCGCACCTATTACAGTCAACTTATTTTAAACAAATTTTAAACAAAAGCAATAAGGTAAGCTTCATTCTAATTTAGTATGTTGTTAATAAATTAATATACAAGAGCTTCCTAGACTGTCGATGAAGTGAAACTTAAGTCAGATGAGTTTTTACCTCTATTGACCCTAGTTACCGAATAAAAGTGATTTAAAAATCTTCTACAAAGAATATGCCACAGGCATCTGGTCCAGCATGAACTCCAACTACACACCCAACTTCGCATTCAATAAAAGCATTTCCCCTAAGCTTCAACTCTTCTCTTAATGAACTAACATCCTTACTAGCTATTTCTAACAGTATAACATCTTCTCCTTGTTTTATTCCCTTTTTATCTCCATAATCTAAAATAGCCCTTATAGCTTTCTTACTTCCACGAACCTTATCAATAACAACCATTTCTCCATTTTCTACCGCTAATATAGGTTTTATACTTAATATATTTCCTATAATTCCTGCTGTTTTGGACAACCTCCCACCTTTAACGAGGTTGTCCAAACTATTAAAAACCAACGCACTTTTTATATGAGGTATTATCTTTAACAGTTCTTTTTCTATTTCTTCTATATTAAGTCCCATATCTTTCAACTTAGCAGCCTTTAGCACTAAGAGCCCTAATCCTGATGTGACATTTAAACTATCTATGACAACTATATTTTCTGTTTCCAGCGTTTCTTTCGCAATACAAGCTGATTGATATGTTCCGCTCATTTTTGAGGAGAGGTGAATGGAAACTACCTTATATCCCATATCTATATATTTTTTATAGCATTCTATAAATCTTTGAGGTATTACCTGAGCTGTTTTTGGAAATGTATCTGAGCTTGCCATTTTAGCTAAAAGGGTATGGGTGTTTATATCTATTCCATCCTTATAGCTTTCCTCATTAATACTAACTAAAAGCGGGAGTACCTCTATATCATGCTTTTTTATAATATAGTCTGGCAGGTCTGCGGTGCTATCTGTTATTATCTTTACCTTTTCCATCACTTCACAACCTTCCTACTTATTTCATATTAGGGAAATCCATCTGCCTCAGTGCCTCATATGCAACTATAGATACGGTGTTAGATAAATTTAAAGAACGAGTAGTAGTATTTATCATTGGTACTTTTATACACCTCTCAGGATCACTTTCCCTTATTACCTCTGGCAAACCTGAGGATTCTCTCCCAAATACTACAAAGTCCCCCTCCTTATATTCTACTTGATGATAGAAATTTTTAGCGTGAGTAGTTGAAAAATAAAAAGTAGAATTCTTATATTTTTCCCTAAGTTCCTCATAGGACTCATATATTGTAAGGTCTAAGTACTGCCAGTAATCAAGTCCTGCTCTTCTTACCTGCTTTTCATCCAAGCTGAATCCTAAAGGCTTTATTAAATGTAATTTAGAGTTGGTAAGAACACAAGTCCTTGCTATATTCCCTGTATTTTGTGGTATTTCCGGTTGGAATAATACTATATTTAAACTCAATGTTTTTTCCTCCTTTGTACTTTGCAATTAAGAAATAAATTCCTCCTATAGCAAGGAGGATTTCTAACTATTTGAAAAACTTCATTAAATATATTACTCTATAATATTCTAATAGTAAAGTACATATAGACCTTATTCCTATATTTTATAACTCATGTTTCGGATTTCAGATTGTAAATATATTTTTTCCTGAAAATTTTTGCTTTGTAGAACACTAACTTCCTTAAGTTATATTATTCCACTTTTAACCAAAAATATTCTCTAGTTTCCTTCACTTTCATTGAGATATTTAATAATTCCCCTTGAGATGTTTTCAGATATATTCCTTAACACCTCCTCTTTTAGTAATTTTTCTCTATCTTCTTTGTTAGTTATAAAACCACACTCTACTAAAGCACAAGGGATCTCACTATATCTAAGCACCGCTAGATTTTGTGTTTTTATTCCTTTATCTTCCCATCCATCACTTTTTACAACTTCTTTTTGTATTGTTTTTGAAAGCTTTACCCTTTCATCTTTCTGGTATCCCTCTGGAGCATAATAATAAGTAGTCATTCCTTTATAGCTAGGGTCCTTAATTGAGTTTATATGTATAGAAACAAAAACATTTCCTTTTGCAGCGTTAACTATATTACCTATTTCCTTTAGTGGAAGTAGCTTGTCCTCGTTTCGTGTTAATATTACTGTATATCCTTTAGACTTTAAAACAGTTTCTGTGTATTTAGTAATTTTAAAAGCTATATCCTTTTCGTTTATATTTTGATAACTTGTCCCCTTGTCAATGCCTCCATGGCCTGCATCAAGTATTACAATATATCTCTTCTTATTTTTTAATACTGCGTTATCATTTTTACCTAATTCTTTTGCTTCTGGTGATGAAGTTACTTTAAAAACCTTCCCTTCGCTAAATACAATTTGGTTTTTTCCAATTATTAACATCAACAAGGTAAAAAAAATACAAGAAAGCGTAAATCTTTTCCTATTAGCAATTCTCATATTACAATCCCCTTATAAAGTTTTTGTTTTTTATGGTGCGGGTAACAGGACTTGAACCTGCATAAAGTCGCCTTCACTAGAACCTGAATCTAGCGCGTCTGCCAATTCCGCCATACCCGCAAATTACATTTACAATTATATCATATTTTACCATATATGTGAATATAATCAGAAAAAAATTAGGAACAAAGAAGCCTTTGTTCCTAATTACTTTTTAGTGCCTCGCTTTATGACTGCATCTACAGGCTTGTAGAAATCATTTGCTATCACTTCTTCACTTATTACTTTTCCATTTTGCTTAGTTCGTTTTGTGACCTTAACCTTAAAACCAGTAGAAGGTGCCTGAGTCTGCTGAGTTTGTCCAACAGGTAAAGTAGGATCATCAATGTATTTTACTCCAGGCTGTATTGTTTCATAAACCTCTGAAATTACCTCTGTAACTATTCCAGTAAGGGAACTATTTGAATAGATATTAAAGGTAACATTTCCTCCTGAGGTATCTCCTTCGATATATATAGGATAATCTAAAGTATTTTTAAACTTGTAATCTAAATTACCATAGTCAACAGTAGCATCCAGTCCCAAAGGTACATAGTGGGATGGAAGTGTATGATGGGCTCTTTCTACTGACTTTATATTTGCTCTTAAAATCGCATTATATAAAGTAGTAGAAACTTGACATATTCCGCCTCCTAGTCCTGAGTCCACTTGATTTCCAATAATTACAGGTGCCGCCTTATATCCTTTTCCAGCAGTTCTTTCTCCAACAACTTCATTGAAGCTAAAGGTATCTCCTGGAAGCATCACTAGGCCATTTATACTTCTTGTAGATAAAACTATATTATTTGCTCTTTCAGCCGAGGATATCGAGCCATAATTTGTTGTAAATGTAGCAATCCTCGAGTTTATAGTAGTTAACTTATCTGAAGTAATCCTAGCAGTAATAACTTCTATAGGGGCTTCTATGCTAATATCTGGTCCCTTATCGCCATTTAATTTAGAACTTATCTCTTTTTGAAGCTTATCTTTCTGCAGCTTTCTTCCACTTTCTTCAGGAACCGCTGTAAAGCTACCGCCATATCCCTTTAACCTTGCATTTACCGGTTCTTTATTAATATCTTTTTCTATGTTATTTAAAAGCTCTGTTATAGGCTTTGAATCATAAGTAAAACCTAATTTATACTGCTTTCCTTCTTTGCTTTTTATAAGTCTATATTGTTTAAATAAGTTTAAATTCTTACCATATTCATAAGCTTCCTTAACAACCTCATCCACATTATGCTTAGGGTTTATTTTAGAATAATCTAATGTATAAGTCCTGTCTGGAGTAACTATATTTAATTTCTTTTTCAAGACCGCCGCTCCATGTCTCTGTTCTACAATCTTTTTTGCTTCTTCTTTATTCCTTCCAGATAAATCTTCGCCTTCAATCTTAATGCCAGGGTATATTATATTGTCCCAAGCCTTTACTTTATTATGCATATATAACATTCCTGATATAATACTAAGTAATAAGATTCCGCCTGTTGTCCAAACTCCCATCCGCAACTTCTTCTTTTTACTTCTTTTTTTCCTTACCATCGGTACCACCTCTTCACCTAAAATAACGCTAGCCAACATTAGTGTCTTCTATACATCACTAGGATATAAGCACTAATTATCCTTCCGCTAAAGCATTAATTAGATATACGCTTTAGTATGATAAAATTAGGCATACTGCAATATGACATAATTCAGCTTCATACTTAATTATTATACTATATAGAACAAACTATTTGAATTGTTTTCTTGCTGACACATTGGAGTACAGAACAAATGTCACATTTCCACCTGAAGTATATGCTTGAATGTATATAGGATACTTGAAGTTATTCTTGAACTTATAGTCTATATTCCCATAATCTACTGTAGCATCCATGCCCTCTGGAACATAATGAACTGGCAGAGTATGATGAGTCCTTTCTAGTGAAGACATTCCTGAGCTATATACTGCATTATATAAGGTAGAAGAGACCTGACATACTCCTCCTCCTAAACCTGATTCTAGTTTGTTATCAACAATTACCGGAGCTGCCTCATATCCTTTTTTTTCAGTTCTTTCTCCTACAACATCATTAAAACTAAATACATCTCCCGGCATTAGCACTTTTCCATTTATGCTTTTAGTAGCTATAACTATATTATTAGCTCTTTGAGGAGATGATATGGCCCCATAATTAGTAGTGAAACTTCCTATTGTTGCATTTATATCTTTTAGCATGTCCCCTTTAATTTTAGCCTCAGTACTTTTTATAGATGCTTTTAGATCAATATCTCCTGATCCATTCTGCTGAACTTTTTCAGCAATCTCTTTTTGGAGTTTATCGCTCTCAAGCTTTATTCCACTTTGTTCTGGTATTACGGTAAAGTTAACACCATCGGTGTTTAAAGTTGCATTCACAGGATCTCTATTTATATCATTTTCCACAGTTTTTATAAATTCTTTTACAAAACCCTCATTATAAATAACCTTAAGCTTATAATTAACTGGCTTGGGGTCTTTTAACAAAAAGTACTTACTAAATAAGTTGACCTTCTTTCCATATGAATAAGCTTCCTTTACAGTCTCTTCAATATTGTATTTAGGACTCAATTTTGAATACTCAATATCATAATTCTTATCACTAGCAGTAATATTTATCTTTCTATTTTTTAATTGTTCTTCAAAGATATATTTTAATGCTGCTACTGCCTCTTCTTTTGTTTTTCCTGATAGGTCTATCCCCTCTACTGTAACCTTAGGATATATGTAATTATTCCAATACTTTACATCGTGATATTGATATGTTATATAACCACTGGCAATACTTAATAGAAGAACTATGCATACCAACATCCCTATAATAAAGTTCTTTTTAGAGGTATTTACAACCTTTTCTACTTCCATCTCAAATCCCCCTTTTTTCCTACAATGCTATTATACTATACAGCTGTTAATTTTTATATGATAGCTTACTTAATTATTATATTTGTGTCATTTATTAAATATAATAATTAAGTTAAATCATTAGTAAATATTTGTTTAAAGTAGTATATAATTAGAATTAGAAATTGGAATAAAAGACATCTTTATCTCTTATTTTCAATTTTTAATTCTGGACAGTTGGAGGTATAAATCATGAAATCTGAGATTATTTGTGTTGGAACAGAACTTTTACTAGGAGATATAGTAAATACTAATGCTCAATTTTTATCAAGAAGGTTGGCTGACTTAGGTTTTTCTATTTACCATCAATCTGTAGTTGGTGATAACACAGAAAGACTAAAGAAAGAATTAGAAGAATCCTTTAACAGAGCAGATCTAATAATTACCACTGGAGGTCTTGGTCCTACTCCTGATGACCTTACTAAAGAAACTGGAGCCGAATATTTTAACAAGAAAATGATAATAGATAAGAATTCCCTAGATAAGCTTAACTCCTACTTTTTAAAGAATGGTAAAGGAGAAATAAAAGGCGGTAATATGAAGCAGGCTTACTTTCCTGAAGGAGCAATTATTTTCCCAAATGACTATGGTACAGCTCCTGGCTGTGCTATAGAGGAAAATGGTAAGGTTCTTATTGTCTTGCCAGGACCTCCTAAAGAAATGAAACCTATGTTTGAGAATTATGTAATTCCCTTTCTAAAAAAATATAGTAATGGGGTTTTAAGCTCTAAAATCTTAAGAATCTGCGGCATAGGAGAGGGTATTATGGCTGAGCAAATTTCTGATATTATAAATCACAGTACGAATCCTACAGTTGCCCCCTATGCTAAGGAATGGGAAGTTACGTTAAGAATTACTGCTAAAGCAGATACAGAAGAAAGTGCATCTAAACTTATCGCCCCAACAGAAGAAGAAATTCGCAGAAGACTAGGTGACAATATCTACGGTGAAGGAGAAACCTCTCTTGAAGAGGTTATAGCTAAACTTCTTATTTCTAAGAAACTTACTATATCTACTGCCGAATCCTGTACTGGTGGCCTAATAGCATCAAAGCTTGTAAACTACCCTGGAGTTTCTTCAGTCTTTATGGAAGGTGCTGTTACATATAGCAATTATGCTAAAATGAACCGTCTAAATGTAAAAGAAGAAACCTTAGAAAAGTTTGGAGCTGTCAGTGAAGAAACTGCTAAAGAGATGGCAGAGGGTATCGCTAAAACCTCTGGAACGACTATAGGGTTATCTACTACTGGTGTAGCAGGTCCAGGCGGCGGCACTGATGAAAAACCAGTAGGGCTAGTCTATATAGGCCTTTATATCAACGGAAATGTTCAAGCTAAGAAACTTGAGTTTTCTGGAAGCAGAGATATGATTAGAAGAAGAACTACCATAACTGCACTAGATTGGCTGAGAAAAGAGCTTATCAAATAGTAAAAAATTGAAAATAGAGGATTTTTATAAGACTGCTCCTAAAAAACCCTCTATTTTCTGCTTAAACTCTCGCTACTCCCATTTCTCTAGCTATTCTTTTTACTTCTTCAGTTACAGAAGCACAGACTCTTTTATCAAAAACACCTGGAATAATGTAGTCTTCTCTCAATTCTTCATCATCAATTAAGTTAGCAATTCCTCTTGCAGCAGCTAATTTCATTTCATCATTTATTACTTTAGACCTTACTTCTAACGCTCCCCTAAATATTCCCGGGAACACCAATACATTATTTATTTGATTTGCAAAATCTGAGCGTCCAGTAGCAATTACTCTTACTCCTGCCTCTTTTGCAACATCTGGCATAATTTCTGGTGTTGGATTAGCCATTGCAAATACTATACTGTCTTTGCTCATTGAACTTGCCATTTCCTTTGTAAGAGCTCCTGCTGCAGAAACTCCTATGAATACATCCTTACCTTTAATTACATCCTTTAATGAACCTTCTTCTTTATCTCTGTTGGTAACCTCTGCAATTTCCTTTTGAGCTTGGTTTAAATCTTTATTCCCCTCTACTAATGCTCCTGCTTTATCACACATTATTATATTCTTTGCTCCTGCCTTAAGTAGAAGTTTGCATATTGCAATTCCTGCAGAACCAGCTCCATTTATAACGATTTTTAAATCTTCTAGTTCTTTCTTAATAAGCCTTGCTGCATTATATAGACCAGCAAGTACCACAATTGCAGTTCCATGTTGATCATCGTGAAAGACTGGGATGTCCAACTCTTTTTTTAACGTTTCCTCTATATAAAAACATTCCGGCGCCTTTATATCTTCTAGGTTTATTCCTCCAAAAGTAGGTGCTATAAGCTTTACAGTTCTAATTATATCTTCAGGGTCTTCACTATCTATACATATTGGAAAAGCATCTATTCCCCCAAATTCCTTAAATAACAATGCCTTTCCTTCCATAACAGGTAGTCCAGCTCCAGCACCAATGTTTCCAAGCCCAAGAACAGCTGTCCCATTTGTAACTACAGCTACAGTGTTTGCTTTAATAGTGTAATCATACATAGCATTATTATCTGCTGCTATCTCTAAGCATGGTTCTGCAACTCCTGGAGTGTATGCTATAGATAAATCTTCTCTTGTTTTTAATTCTACCTTGCTTTTGATTTCTAACTTTCCCTTATTCTCCTTATGTACTCTTAGTGCTTCTTCTCTAATGTTCATTAATGTTTCTCCCCTCTATAGTTTTTTAAAATTTTATCCACATTTATAATTAAACTTTATCCACATATTCAGAATAGAAAAATATACTTTGGGGGATAACTAGATCCCCCAATACTATTTTTTCTCTTCAACTAAGTTATTAAAAAACTCACAATAAGGTGCAACGGGGCAATTATCACAGTTAGGCCTTCTTGCCTTACATATTTGCCTTCCATGCCATATTAAATAATGATGGGTATCACTCCACATATCTCTAGGTATGTTTTCCATAAGTCCTTTTTCTACTGCATCAGGAGTATTCCCCTTAGAAATTCCCAGTCTATTTGATACCCTAAATACATGAGTATCCACAGCAATAGCAGGTACTCCAAAGGCATTAGACAGTACTACATTTGCAGTTTTTCTTCCAACGCCAGGCAGTTTTATAAGTTCCTCCATAGTATTTGGTACTTCTCCATTATGTTCTTTTAGTATAGTTCTAGTTGCACCTAATATATTCTTACTCTTGTTTTTATAAAATCCGCAACTCCTAATCTTCTCACCTAGTTCCTCTTCTGTAAGAGATATAACTTTTTCTGGAGTATTGTACTCTTTATATAATTCCTCTGTAACTTGGTTGACTCTTACATCAGTACATTGTGCTGATAATATAGTAGAAACTAATAATTCATAAGGAGAATTAAAATTAAGAGCACATTTCGCCTCTGGATAGGTTTCGCTTAATATCTTTATTACCTCTTCTATGTTTTCTTTTTTCAACCATATCACCTACGCTATTTTTTTATTATATTATTTAATAATAATTTTACCATAGAAACAACCTAATACTACAAAATTCATCATAAAAACAAAAAATGTTCTTATGTTTTATATTGTAACACAAGAACATATCTATTTATTCTTAGCTTCTTAATTTAAAGAAATAACTTACTTATAGACTCCCCTATACTCTTCCGGTAAAAGTTCAGCAATTCTTTTCATCAAAAAGTCTGTGGCTCTATCTTCATACTCTCTTTTATCTTCTTCTTTATCTTTCTCTGGTAAGATTACCTGCTTTCCAACATTTATAGTAACCTTAGCATTTTGAAATTTTTCCTGACCCATATCCTTCTCATTAATAGGCAGTAGCTTTTCACTTCCATATATCCCAAGAGGAATAATAGATGCCTTAGTTAACTTTTGTATTAACACTACTCCTTTTTTTGCTTTAATCAAACTACCTGTTCTACTTCTTGTTCCCTCTGGGAATATAAGCACATTGTTGCCATTCTTTAATGTTTTTACAATCCTAGATATAGCATCTTTATCTGCAGAGTTAGGTTTTATAGTTATAGTCTTTGTAATATTCACTCCTATACTTGTTAGAGGGTTATCTGATAGTTTAGCCCCAGCCACAAAGGTTATATCTTTATCCTTAAATACCTTATTCAGGACTAACCCATCTGAATTACTTAAGTGATTACATATGAACAATATAGGGTTGTTTACATCTCTTAAGTTTTCCATTCCCCTAACTTCAATATCAGCATATTGTTTTAAGTATCTATCTACAATTCTCTTAGACAGATATTCAACTAATCCTTTAGGAAGATAGCCTATAATCTTGGCCACTCCAGGAGAAATCATAATAATGCCCACCTTTCATTATATAAATACTAAGTTTAATATATAATTAAAGCCTATCACTTATCAAATAAAATGTATAATACAAAAATATACTTTACTATATAAATTATAATTTGAAAAGCTCTAAAAGTCTATTATAATAATTTTTAACATAAGGCGAGCCAATTTCCTTTGGCTTTAAATCTTTACTTAAAGCCATTGCATTAATCAACGCATTTCTCTGAAGTATGTTTTTCCCCCTCCATCCACAGGAGGTTCCGCTATACTTCTCCTTAAATACTTTTTTATCTATATTTATAAGTTCCTCTAGGTTAACCTTATCCATAAAGTCCTTTGGCCTAAATTCTTCTATGGTAGAAAAAGCAGCATTTTTATTATAGGGACAAACTCTTTGACAAGTATCACAGCCGAACATTCTACCCTTTAGCTTAGAAAACCACTCATCTTCTATGTCTTTCTTCTGAGTTATATAAGAAAGACATATGTTAGGGTTATTTTCATTTTTGATAGCCCCTGTAGGACAACTAACTTTACACAACTGACAGTCCCCGCATTTATTTTCTAAAGGCCTATCACTTTCTATCTCTAGGTTTGTAATTATCTCTCCCAAGAATATATAGGAACCATATTTTTCCGTAATAAGAAGATTATTTTTACCTATAAAGCCTACTCCAGATTGAGCTGCAATATATCTTTCTGGCAGCGAATTGCTATCTACAAAATAAATAGCTTTCCCTCCTAGACTCTCTATAAAGCTGCATATACTTTTTAGATAGCCAGAAACAACAAGGTGATAATCCTTTCCTCTTGTGTATTTAGAGAAGCTTATTATTTCTTTAAAATCGCCGTCAAATAAATATGGGAAAGCAATAGAAATTATTGTTTTCCCGTCTTTCATGTATAAAAAAGGATTTATTCTTTTTTCTATATTCTCTTCTTCAAACTCATTCTCCAGTTTTCTTTCCTTTCTATCTTGAAGATAGGACTCTAGTTCACTAAAAATTCTACATTCAGTGAATCCAACAATATCTAAACCTAATTTGCTGCAGTAACTTAACACTTCTGATTTATAATTCAATGTAATCACCACGCTTTTTACAATAAAGGAATCAGTGTTATTAAATAAAATAGTTCAGGTTTTTATTCTATTTCAATTATATCATATCACCATCTCATTGTAGATACTCTTTTTTCTTCCTTTATAATCCTTTATTTCTATTACAGCTGGAGCAGAATTTCTGTGTATAATCTTTGCTGGTATTCCAACTGCAGTACAGTCAGAAGGTACATTTTTTAAAACCACTGAATTAGCGCCAATCTTAACATTGTCTTCAATAACTATAGGTCCTAAAACTTTAGCACCACTTCCTATTACAACATTATTCCCTACAGTAGGATGTCTCTTTCCAGTGTCCTTTCCAGTACCTCCTAAGGTTACTCCATGATACAAGGTTACGTTATCTCCAATTTCCGCTGTTTCCCCGATAACTACCCCCATACCGTGATCTATAAATAATCCCTTTCCTATAGTTGCACCAGGGTGTATTTCTATACCTGTAAAAAATCTAGCGATTTGTGATATTAATCTAGCCATAAAAAAAGCTTTTCTTTTATAAAAAAAGTTAGATATTCTGTATGCAATTAATGCGTGTATACAAGGATATAGAAGGAATACTTCTATTGGATTTCTTGCCGCCGGGTCATTTTTCATAGCACTTTTTAAATCATAAGCTAATAATTTAAATGGATTTTTCATAACTCTATCCCCCTAATCAACTTAATGGTGGGTCTAAATTTTAGACCCACAGTTTTTTTAAACTAGTCATATAATCCCATTGATAAATACTTTTCTCCTCCATCCGGTGCAACAGTAACTACCTTTTTACCTTTTCCAAGTTCTTTTGCTACTTTTATCGCTGCCGCTATGTTAGCGCCAGAGGATATGCCAACTAATATACCTTCTTCTGTTCCCATAAGTCTTGCATATTCAAAAGCTTCTTCATCTGATATAGTCATAACTTTATCTATTAGTTCCTTTTTGTATATATCAGGTACGAACCCTGCTCCTATACCTTGTATTTTGTGAGGACCAGCCTGACCTCCTGATATAACTGGGGACTTTTCTGGCTCTACTGCTATAACCTTTATATTCTCATTATGCTTCTTTAGGTTACCACCAACTCCAGATATAGTTCCGCCAGTACCAACTCCTACTACGAAAACATCTAAATCTTCTACATCCTTTAATATTTCATTAGCAGTAGTTTCATAGTGTTTTAATGGATTTGCTTCATTTGTGAATTGCTGTGGTATAAAGTATCCTTCTTTACCATCACCTATTTCTAGTGCTTTTTCTATTGCACCTTTCATACCCTTTACACCATCAGTAAGAACAAGCTCTGCTCCATAAGCCTTCATCATAGCTCTTCTTTCCACGCTCATAGTTTCTGGCATAACTATTATTACCTTATAGCCTTTTAATTTTCCTATCATCGCAAGAGCTATTCCTGTATTACCACTAGTTGGCTCAACTAGTGTATCGCCTGGCTTTATAAGTTCTTCCTTTTCAGCTTTTTCTATCATTCCAAGAGCTGCCCTATCCTTAACGCTTCCACCTGGATTAAATTTTTCTAGCTTTACATATACCTCTGCCATATTTTCATCTACCATATTTTTAAGTTTTAATAAAGGTGTTCCACCTATCATATCTAATGCGTTATAAAATATCATTTTACTACCTCCAATTTTAATTTTATAATTATAATTCCCTATTTTGACGTCAAAAAACCCCGTCTCTAAAATTTTAGAGACGGGGTGTAATCCGCGGTTCCACTCTAATTAGATTCTAATATTACTTAAAATCTCAACTCACCTTTCAAGCACAGCGCTATGCTCTACCACTGTAACGGGTGGTCCCGATGTAGCCTACTTAGTTCGGTACATAACTCCAAAGGGCACTTCACATAAAATTCGTTTAGAAACCTCCCAGCAAATGGTTCCCTCTCTGCAAAACTCTTTTTAAGTTACTTTCCTTTTTCAAAGTATTTCTGAGTGTTTTACTATGAATTGTATATTAATATTATATATAATAGCTTTCTAATTTGTCAATATATTTTTAATACTTTATTAAATAAATAATCCCACCATTATAGGTGAGATTATTATCACTTAAATCCATATTAATTTCTAGATTTCTATCTGCAAAATCTATGCTTTCCTATAACTTTAATAAGTGGTCTGGACCATATCCATTTGTTAGTTGATGTAGCTGGATTAAAGTAATACACCGCACCACCAGAAGGATCCCATCCATTTAAAGCATCTCGTGCAGCATTTATGGAGTTCTGTTCCATATTGGCATGTATTTGACCATCTACTACTGCTGTAAAAGCTCCTGGTTGATAAACAACCCCTGCTATGGTACTTGGAAATCTAGAATCTCTCGTTCTGTTCAAAATTACTGCACCTACTGCTACCTGCCCTTCATAAGGTTCTCCTCTTGCCTCTCCATTTATGGCTCTTGCAAGAAGCATTACATCTTGGTTATTTGTAGTGTACTTGCCAGGATTAGAGTTATTTGTAGTACTCGCCTGATTGGCAGCATATTGACCTGCATTAATTCCTAAGGCATTAAGAGTTCGATCTCCAGCTATTCCATCTACAGCTAAACCATGCTTTGCTTGAAAACTTCTCACACCAGTATAGGTTCTATAACCGTATATAGCATCTAAATCTCCATCATAATATCCCCAAGCCTTAAGTCTCCTTTGTATCTCTAACACAATATTTCCTCTATCGCCATAATTATATGCTATAGCCCTCGCTGCATTATTATAAGGAGCTACACCTATAGATGTGATAATGTATGTAATCATAATAGCAAGTACGCATACTATTTCCTTCTTGAACTTAGCAACCTTCTTCTTCATAGAAACACTCCTTACTATAGTATAAGATTATGATTTCATCCTTCAGACTTAGTGTGCGCACAAAACAGTAAAAAATACACTTAAAGCTGTAATATGAATATTGGATTTATAATAGAAAAATACAACAAATAAAAATAAAATTGAATTGAGATCTACTAGTTTTACTTGTAAATCCCAATCCAATTCTACTATAACAATAGGTTAATTTTTAATTATATAAAATTCGAAGCAAAAGCTATAATTGTTAACGCTATTATAAGTACTACTGTTGACTTTGCTATAAAGTTTTGTACTGTACTGTTAACATGGCTTCCCATAACTTCTACATCATTCACTAGACTTATCATAAATATTAATACTATAGGACATAATATACCAGCTAATTGCTGAGTAACTAAAATTATATTAATTAACGATATACCAGGTATGAGTACTATTAACCCACTTACAACAATCATAAATAGAAATAATCCAAAAAACACTGGTGCTTCTTTTATCTTGTTATCCATTCCACTTTCAAAGCCAAAGGCTTCACATATTGCATAAGCAGTGCTTAATGGTATTATGCAACAAGCTAAAAGTGATGCTCCGAAAAGCCCTATTCCAAATAGAACAAAGGAATAGTTACCAGCTAAAGGACCAAGGGCTGCTGCTGCATCCTGTGCAGTATCTATACTTATCCCAGCTTTAAACAAGGTCTCAGCTGTACACACCGTTATAAATAGAGCTATAAGCACACCAAAAATGGTACCAATATAAACGTCTAATTTTTCATAACTATATTCTTTTATTGATATACCTTTATCTACAATAGAGGATTGTAAGTAAAACTGCATATAAGGAGTTATAGTTGTACCTACCATTCCTATAAGCACTAAAAAATATCCCTTATCTAACTTAGCCTTTGGAGTTACTATACTTGTAAATACATGACTCCAATCAGGCTTTACAAGAAAAGCAGTTACAATATAACTAACAAAAGTAATAGTAAGCGCTAGAAATATTTTTTCCGCCCTTGAGTAATCCCCTCTTGTTAGTAAAAACCATATAAAAACTGTAAGTATTGGAATTGATATATATTTGCTTATACTAAACAGCTCCAAACTAGCTGCTATCCCTGCAAAATCCCCTATACATACACCTAAGTTTGCTATAAGTAAGGTAACCATGGCAAAGAAAGCCCACTTTACGCCATATCTTTCTCTTATTAGATCTGAAAGCCCTTTACCTGTAACTACCGCCATTCTTGCATTCATTTCCTGAATCACTGCAAGCCCTATGGCAATTACTAAAAGTCCCCAAAGCATAGAATATCCATAATGAGCACCGATTACTGAGTATGTAGTAACTCCACCGGCATCATTGCCGGCATTAGCAGTAATGAGTCCTGGTCCTATTATACTCAGCATTAATAATAATCTGTTTTTATTTTTCAACACCTTCTACCTTCTTCCTATCCTACCTTTTTAAATCTTTTTCTCCAAGTTGGTATTAGTATGTCCTCGACTATGTCACTCATAATCACTATACCACAGAGCCTTTCTTTATCATCTATAACAGGAAGGGAAAGAAGATCGTATTTAACACTCATTTCAATTGCATCATCTACATTCTCACTATCTTTTATTCTCGCTATGTTTTCAAACATGATCTCTCTTAACTTACTCTCAGGATTAGAAAGCAAAAGATCTTTAAGCGATACTACTCCCTGCAGCCTCTCTTGCTCATCTACAATGTATATATAATGAGACACCTCATCCTCTGGCTTTATTTCTCTCAAAAGTTCAATTGTTTCTTGAACAGTTATACTTATATTAAAGGATATAAAATCCTTATTCATTATGCTTCCAACAGTCTCCTCTTCATAATTCATAAGAGATCTAATTTCATCTGCATCTTCTTTTTCCATATCGAATAGAATTTTTTCTGCAGTTTCTTCGTCTACTTCATCCAATATATCCGCAATTTCATCATTAGGCATATTCTCTAAAAGTTCTTCTCTTTTTTCCTTGCTTAAGTTTTCTAAAATATCTACTTGAATATCTGGCTCTATTTCTTCTAAAATGTCCGCAGCAAAGTCTTCATCTAAACTTTCAAAAACTTTTTTTCTGTAGTTTATATCCATATCTTCAAGAATATCCGCTAAATCTGCTGGATGAAGCTTTGATAGTTTTTTGTAAGGAACAGATAGCTTTAAGTTAGCATTTACCATTTCAAGAGATTCTACATTGTCCCACACTATAAGACTGTCATCTGGCATCTTGTGAAAAAACTTATAACAACTCTTTACTAGTTTTTCCACCCCAAGTCTTCTTCCAAGGGCGAGAACGCCAGCATCTACCGCTACAACTCTATATTCACCTGCTATTTCTGCAATTCTCAAATCATTAACCCTTACAAGCTTTTTACCATTTATATCAACAATCTGTCTGTCTAACAAGTGTTTAGATAAAGCATAAGAATATTTTTGGAGAATTATTTCTCTGACTCCTTCTCCTTTGACAATAATCTTATCATCTTCCTCGTAGACAACAATATTTTTAAATTCGCAATTAATTAATTCTCCATCCTTTTTAATCTGATAGCCTATAGCCCTCGGAAAACCGCCTTCAGTACTTACATAGACATCACAAAGCTTTCCTATAGGCTCATTGAATTCATCATAAATCTTTCTATAGAGAACTTTACTTAAGAAGAAACTGGACAACTTTTTCATAAATATTCCTCCTTCTCAATATAGAGGAATATTTGCAACAATGATAAGAAATACCGGAAATGAATAAAACTAAAAGGTTAAACTTCTTTATCTATTGAACATAAATGTTCCCCTATATAATCCATTATTTAATTTTTCTCTGAAACATAATCGACCACTAATAGGGCCAGCATCCATTTAACCACACCACCTATATAAAAATAAAAAGAGCCTAACAAGGCTCCCATTATAAACTAAAACTTGTTGTAGTCCGAGTTTTAGCACTATACAGCTTTAGACTTATTAAAGTCCAGCTACATTAAGTAAAACCTTGATTTCGGTAGTACCTGTTGACCCATTGGCATCTCTCGATGTTTCCGGGCAGTAGCGTATATCCATATAGGAGCCTCACCTAACATTCATAAAAAATTTTCAAATTCCTTTTACATAATTATTATATTACAAATTCGCTAAAATGCAACTATAAAATACTATATTTATTTAAATTTAACCTTTACAATATGTTATTTCTATATTCTTTCAATTTACTTCTGATTTTGCAGAATTTTATTCATTTTCTCATAGTTGTGCTATATTATAAATATTTACTTTCAGTAGTTGGAAATCTAATATTAATATGAAGATTACTTTCTTTATTCTCTAAGAAAAGTTTTCCCTTTAGCTTATTAAACAAAACTCTGTTAACATGTTTTTTTCATAAAAGACGCTGTCCTAGAGTTTTAATTTAACTTTATATTTCCCTTTCATTATGCTAATATATAATGTACTCTAAACTTTATAAGAATGGAGAATTCAAATGCAAATAAATAATAAATTTTTACCTGTAAGTAAACAAGAGCTAAAAGCTCAAGGAATAGAACAATTAGATTTTATACTTATCACTGGAGATGCTTATGTTGATCATCCTTCCTTTGGTACTGCAATCATTTCTAGGATTTTAGAAAGCGAGGGCTTTACAGTAGGGATAATAGCTCAACCAGATTGGAATAACGTTGAAGAATTCAGAAGACTTGGCAAGCCGAAACATGCCTTTTTGATAAATTCAGGAAACATTGACTCTATGGTAAATCACTATACTGCTTCTAAAAAGAAAAGAAGTGATGACCTTTACTCACCAGGAGGAGAAGGTGGGCACAGACCGGATAGAGCCGTTATTGTGTACTGTAATAAAGCCAGGGAGGCTTACAAAGATGTGCCAATTATAATTGGTGGAATAGAAGCAAGTCTTAGAAGATTTGCCCACTATGATTACTGGGATAACAAAGTGAGAAGAAGTATTCTTTTAGATTCAAAGGCGGATCTTTTAATATATGGTATGGGAGAGAAGACTATTGTACAAATAGCTAATCTTCTTAAGTACGGAATGAATGTTAGCAAAATTACAGATGTAAGAGGTACTGTATACTCAGTTAAGGATTTAGATTCTTTAAAGAATTTCGTAGAAGTTCCTTCTTTTGAAGAAGTTTCTAAAGATAAAGATGCCTATGCTGAAAGTTATAAACTTGAATATTATGAGCAAGATGCTATTAGAGGAAAAACCTTAGTACAAAAACATGGAGATAGATATGTAGTTCAAACTCCACCTCAGTTCCCTCTTACACAAGAGGAAATGGATATGGTATATAATTTACCTTATGCAAGAACTTATCATCCAATGTATGAAGCTAAGGGCGGTATACCGGCGATAAAAGAGGTTAGTTTCTCTGTAACTAGTCATAGAGGTTGCTATGGTGGTTGTTCTTTCTGTGCTCTTACCTTTCACCAGGGAAGAACAATTCAAAACAGAAGTCAAAGCTCTATCTTAGATGAAATAAAGCTTATGACAACCTTAGATGATTTTAAAGGTTATATACATGACATAGGTGGGCCAACTGCAAACTTTAGACATAAAGCCTGCAAAATCCAGGAGACTGCAGGGGTATGTAAGAATAAACAATGTCTTTCACCTAAGCCTTGTAAAAACCTTATTGTAGATCATAAAGAATACTTAAGTCTATTAAGGCAAGCTAGGGAAATTCCTGGAGTTAAGAAGGTATTTATTCGTTCTGGAATAAGATATGATTATCTTACTTACGATAAAAACCCTCAATTTTTAGAAGAACTTTGTAAACATCACATAAGTGGTCAGCTTAAGGTAGCACCAGAACATGTAAGTGATAAAGTTCTAAAACAAATGGGTAAACCTACCAGAGAAGTCTATGATAGGTTTACAAAAAAGTATTTTGAGGCAAATAAGAAGTTAAAGAAAAACCAATTTCTTGTTCCTTACCTAATGTCCAGTCATCCAGGCAGTGATTTGCACGCTGCTATAGAACTTGCTCAATACATTAAAAGTATGGGGTATACTCCAGAACAGGTTCAGGATTTCTACCCTACACCAGGTAGCTTATCTACTACAATGTACTATACAGGTATTAATCCTCTAACTGGTGAAAAAGTCTATGTACCAAAGGAACAAAAGGAAAAGAATATGCAAAGAGCTCTTATGCAGTTTTCCATTCCTGAGAACTACAAACTTGTAAAAGAGGCCTTAATTAAAGCTGGAAGAGAAGATCTAATAGGCAGAGGGAAAGATTGCTTAATTCCTGAGAATCCTCCAAGACTTAAAAATCGAGGCAATAGTAAGTTTAGTGGTAAAACTAGCAGTAACCATAATAAGAAAAAACATTAAAACAATAAGGGAGATTTTCTATGCTCAGTTATAGAAAATCTCCCTCTACTTACTTTACAGTCTTTTTTCTAAACCTGCTTAATCCATATACTAGAGTTGTAACCCAAAACATATCTCCAACTACTCTTTCTAAAGGATATGTAATTCCAACAAGCCAGATTACTAATTCTAATATAGTTGCAAATGATGATAAGATAACAAGATACATTCCTGTCTTATTTAAATTCTTTTGTCCCATAAGTAATATGGTTAAAAATAATATTATTGTATTTAACATTATATAAATCCAATATATATACATGCTTCTATAGAAGAACATAGTATATCCAATAGAACTTGAATTGTACAATAAACTTGGACACTTATAGATACATAATGCATATAAGCCTATTAGTACTGCTGCTGCTATAAAGATGTATGAAAAATTAATATTATCTTTCCTAGTAAAAATATATAGTGCTGTTAGTGCTAATAATGGTACTGCAATTAGATTTAAAAAGAAAAAAACTTTAAGTACATATAAATACTTTATATTACTTGATAAATAAAATATTAATAGTGAAACATATCTAAAGAGCATACAGAAGACAATAAAAACAGTAATAACTCTAATCTTTTTAGGTGTAAATTTGCTTAAGTATATCCCTATAATTATTAGTGTAAGTATGACAATTAATAAATAACCATAGTAGTTAACCATATTTTCATCCCCTTATATTACTACTACTTATATTTATTATTACAATTGCTGTTATATTACTAGTTTTTTTACTATTTAAATATAGAAAACCTTAACTTACACTAGTCTTAATACTTGTCATAGCTATAGTTTCTTATAAAACAAAAAGATGCCCTTTCGCATCTTTATTGTTAGTCACGAATACCAAGAACTTCAATTCCTTCTTTAACACACTCTATTACAAGTGGGAAATCTGGTCCTCTTTCTCCGTCTATATCTGTTACTATGTTTTCATGACATTCCACTTCTATCTTTTCTGTCTTAAAATACATAAGACCTGCTGTATTTTCTAGATGTTCTCCTCTTAACATTTTAATAAAAAGAGCAATCATATCTTTTATTGGACCAGCTTTTATTATAATTACATCCAATAGTCCATCATCTACTTCTGCTTTATAGGCAAATTTAAAATTCCCTGCTGTTCTTCCATTAAAGACTAGCATTAGATACATGTCTCCATCAAAGTATGTATTTTCAGATTTAACTTTTATTTTAAGTTTTCTAAAATTCGGAAGCTGCTCTATTCCCTTTACGTAATAAGCTAATTTTCCCATAGTATTTTTTAAGTTTACATCAGTTTTTTGAGATACATCTGTAAAAAGTCCAGTGCTGGCTACATTTATAAAGTACTTATCGTTAACTTTTCCTATATCAACTTTTTTAGGCCTACTATTTAGTATTTGCTCACAGTCTGCTTCTACATTTTCAGGCATTCCAATAAACTTAGCAAAATCATTAGCAGTTCCTACTGGTAATATTGCAATAGGAAGATTAATTCCTAAGTTTTTCATATGATTTACAGCAGTATCTACTGTTCCATCTCCTCCAGCAACTAAAATATATTTGTAGCTCTCATCCATACCTTCAAATGCCTTACTCATATCATACTCAAAGCTTACTCTATAAGGTACTACTTCATAGCCATATTTCTGGTGCACTGCTATAACCTTGTCGATGTCAGTTACTATGGTATTTTCACCTGAATATGGATTATAAATAAACTTTACCTTATTCATATAAAACTCCCCTATTTGTAAATATTTTATTGTTAAATTTAACTATTATATTATAACACCTTATAGAAGAAATCCACAAGATTACTAAAAATTCTTGTGGATTTCTTCTAAATCTTATTTTTATCTATGCCTCTGGTGTACTTGGCTCCGAAATGTTACTTAAAGCTTGCTCTGCTTCTTGTTCTAATCTAGGTTCTACAGCTATGTCTCCTAGGGAAACCATACCAACTAAATTATCATTATCTACTATAGGAAGCCTTCTTATCTGTCTTTCGCTCATTATTCTAGCTGCATCATCAACTTCCATATTAGGTTTTCCAAGCACCGGATTAGAAGACATTATCTCTCTTACATTAGTAGTGTGAGTGTCTTTTCCTGGAGCCACAGCTCTTAGAGCTATATCTCTATCTGTTATGATTCCTATAACGCTTCCAGCATCACAAACTGGTACAGCACCTACATTATATTGTTTCATGATATCTGCAGCTCTTTGAACTGGAGCATCTCCATCTAGACTAACTACAGAGTCTGTCATTATATCTTTTACCTTCATAAAAAGCACCTCTCTTAAGGAAATTATTTGACAAAATTATTATTCCCTTAATAAAGATATTCTTACTTATAAATTATTTACATTTTTAGAGGACTTATACATGTACAGTGCAGTTGTTGCAATAACGATTACTACACCTATAGGTATTAAAATCTGGAAGGAAAAAGAATGACTTAAGCCTTTTCCAATTAGTGAATAAGAAACCATCTCTGGAAAAATACCAATTAAAGTCCCTAATATAAAGTCTCTATATTTCATTTTAGAAAGTCCAGCAGCATAGCTTAGAGGATCATAAGGAAAAATTACTGCTAGTCTCATTAAAAGCATTATCTTAAAACCATGCTTTTCTATCCCTCTATCTAAGTCCATGGCCTTTCCTTTAACAACTTTATCAACAAAAGACCTTCCTAGGTATCTTGATAAAAAGAATGCTAAAGTTGCTGAACCAAAACATCCAATCATACTTAGTAATAGAGCATAATAGGGTTTAAATATCATTGCAGCTAATATGGATATAAGACCTGTTGGAATAATTAAAGCTATCGGTTTTATAGAATATATAATGATAAAAGCCAGTGATGCAAATTTACCGTAGCTTAAAATGTATCTCCTCATTTTATGAATACTTAACCCTAACAAACTGTGTCTATTACTATACAAAAATACTACAATGGCAAACATTACAACTAGAACAACTAAATATTTTAAATAACTTCTACTACTTTTCATATATCACTCAACTTTCTACACTTTATAACTTATATAGCAAGTCTATTTTAACAAAAAATTTATAATTTTTCCATAAAAAAAGTTTATTATATACTTAACCATTTTGGTAAAATGAGTTATAATAGGCTTATACTATTGTATACCTTTTTATATATTCATATTACACAAAATAACAATTATTATTTAGGAGTGATTTTAATGGCTAAAATAGCTAGAAGTGCTGTACCTAATGCTTTTACTTTTGCCAACCTAGCATGTGGTGTAATGTCTCTGATGATGTCTTTCCAGGAGAATTACAAATGGGCTGGCATATTTATTTTATTAGCATGTTTAGCTGATAGATACGATGGTAGAGTAGCAAGACTTTTAAACGTATCCAGCGAATTAGGTAAAGAACTTGATTCTCTTGCAGATTTAGTTTCCTTTGGTGTAGCACCTTCTATACTTGTGTTTAACATTTACGGTTTTTCAAATTTAGGACTTTTAGGATATTTATTAGTGTTATTATTCCCGATATCTGGTGCGTATAGATTGGCTAGATTTAATGTTACACAATTTGATGGAGAGTTCTACGGAATTCCTATAACCTTTGCAGGTATGTTTATGGCTTTATACTGTTTAGTTACACTAAACTACCTTGCACCTTTAGGTGTTACAATACTTATAGTAATAGCTCTTGCTTATCTTATGGTTTGTAAACACAGATTTAAGAAATTTTAAAATAGGTGTGGAATATGTCTTTATATATTCCACACCTATTTTTTATCATTTTGTAGCTCCAATTCCTCACCTATTTCTGTTTCAATATACTCAACCTGTATTTTACTTTCTACTATTTGCGCTTTTAGCTTACAGTAATCCATATAACTGTAACTAGACTTATCTAAAACATCTATAATGTCATCAATAATATCTCCTAATTCATTTACTCTCTTTAATGCGTCCTTCACATCTTTTTTGTGAGCTAATGCAATCCCATTTAATTCTCCTGCCCCTCCTATCAAAAGTCTATAAGAGTTAACAAGCTTGCTTAACAAATCCGCAAGATTGTTTATGTCGCCATAGTAATCTTCAACAATTTTTCTGTGCGGCATCACTATCACCCTACTAAATTTCATACTATAGACTATTTATATTATAACTTTTACAAAATCATACCACATAATAATAAGCTAGGGTAATTACTAAATAAATAGCTATTAAAATTGCCCCTTCAAGCCAATAGGTTTTACCATCCTGAAACACAATATATGCCATAATAATAGAAATCAACGCCATAATTATTTGGAAAGTGGTAAAAATCAAGGTCATTTGAACTCCAACTAAGCAGGCAAACATAATTAAAAGAGGAGTTACAAAAAGAGAAATCTGTATACTGGAACCTATTGCTATTTCAAGACTTAGGTTTACCTTATTCTTAACAGCACATACAATAGCTGCCACGTTTTCCCCTATGTTTCCTAATAAGGGTATTAATATTATTCCTAAAAACTCCTGAGAAAGTCCATATGCCTCCACAGTTTCTTTTATATTGTATACAAGCTTTTCACTTATAAAATATAGTATGACAGCAACTATAATAAGTTCAATTATATTTTTAAACTGCTTCTTGCTGCTTACTTGTTTATTTTCAGAAGTCTGTTCACTAACTAAAAAGAGGTTACTATGAGTATGAAGAGAAAAAATCAAACCTAATACATATACGATTACTAAAACTATTGCTACCTTTACACTTATGGAAGCTACTATATTTTCAGGAATAGCTTCGTTGTATTGCTTAAGAGAAGCTATTATTATTATGGTTGATACAGCTAATAAAAGCATACTGAAATTTGTTCTAGCAACTATTTTATTGAATTTCTGTTCTTTGTATTTTATTCCACCAGCAAAAATAGATACTCCAAGTACTAAAAGCATATTGCTTATAATCGAACCTATTAATGAAGCTTTTACCATAGGTATTAAGCCATATTGTATAGACCATAAGCCCATAGTTAGTTCAGGTATATTTCCTACTGCCGCGGCTAGAAGGCCACCTTTCTTATCGCCTATATATTCAGATATATTAGAAGTGAGATTCCCTAGCATGATAGCCAGTGGTACTATAGCTGCTGAATAAATAATGGTATTTAGTAAATTATATGGAGTTTTAAGAAAGATAACTAGTATGATAATTATATAAACACATTTCTTCATCATGATAACACCAACATTTTACAAATGTAGTCCTCCTCTAGATTGTTCCTTTAATTAGTCTATTCATTTGAGAAGGAAGTGTTACTTTTATAGCTGCAACTACTAATTGTAAAAATAAAAGCCTAGAATAAAGGTGTTCCTTATCCTAAGCTCTATACTCTACTATATTCTACTCTCCAAAAACTTTCTTCTGAAGCTCTAATCCTGTTTTTGTGATTGCCAATCCACCAAGAGCTGTCTCTCTAAGCTCTGCTGGCATTTGCTTACCAACTCTATACATAGCTTCTACAGTGTCGTCAAATGGTATCTTGCTCATAATTCCAGCCATAACCATATCTGCTGTTGTTAAAGCACTAACTGCTCCTGCTGCATTTCTCTTAGCGCAAGGAACTTCTACTAGTCCTGCTATTGGGTCACAGACTAAACCTATTATGTTCTTAAATACTATAGCTGCCGCATTTAAGGCTTGATCTGGTGTTCCACCCATCATTTCAACTACTCCAGCTGAAGCCATAGCTGCTGCTGAACCACATTCAGCCTGACATCCACCTTCTGCTCCCGCCATAGTAGCATTTTTAGCTATAATTATACCTACTCCAGTACCTGTTAGTAGACCCTTAACCATATCATCTTCTGATAAACCTAATTGCTCTCCAGCACTTATTATAACTGCAGGCATTATTCCACATGAACCAGCTGTTGGAGCAGCTACTATTTTACCCATAGCAGCATTTACTTCTGAAGAAGAAAGAGCTCTTCCCATAGCTTTAACCATGAAGTTTCCTGTCAACGTTTTCCCACTGTTGGCATACTCATTTAACTTATATGCGTCTCCACCAATAAGTCCACTTACAGATGCAATTTTATTTGTTAATCCACGCTCTGCTGCAGACATCATTACTTTTAAGTTTTTTCTCATCTTCTCAAAAACTTGTTCTCTAGTAAGGCCAGTTGCCTTTGCTTCTTCTTCTAAAGTATATTCCCATATACTAAGATTCTTTTCCTTACATACTTCTAAAAGTTCATATCCGTAGTTAACCATAAATTATTCTTCCTCCCTTACAGGATTAATAGCTCTAACTTTGTGGATGTTAGTTATTTTAGCTATAGCGTTTACAATGTCTTCGGAGATAAAGTTGTCTACTTCAAAGACCATCGCCGCTGCTGAACCCTTACCACTTGTTCTGTAAACTCTCATAAAGGCGATGTTTACATCATATTCATATAAAACAGCTGTTACTTTCGCAACCATTCCCGGTACATCTATATGATTTATTAATATAGTAGGGTATGCTCCAGTAAATTCTATCTTGTCACCATCTATTTCATTAACTACTATATTTCCTCCACCAATTGAAGATCCAACTACTGATACAGTTTTTCCATCATTTTTAGTTATAACAGTTTTAACTGTGTTAGGATGTACATCTCCAAGATCTGTCGGAATAAATTCTATTTCTATATCCTTTTCTCTTGCCATTTCCATAGAGTTTTTTAAGTTTTCATCCCATGGGTTCATCCCTAATATTCCAGCTACTAAAGCCTTATCAGTACCGTGTCCCTTATAAGTTGTAGCGAATGAACCATGAAGGAAAAATTGCACTTTTTTAACTCCTTCACCTGCTATTGTTCTTGCAATCTTACCTAGTCTTGCAGCTCCTGCAGTATGAGAACTTGATGGTCCTATCATTATTGGCCCAAGAATATCAAAAGCACTATATTCTCTCATATTGTTACACCAACCTTTCACTTTCAGTGAATTATATAATCATTTACATTGTTACAATAAAACAATTTCTTTCGATTCTTATTATACAACAAATTAAAACATATTCACACTAATTTTTTAAAGTTTTTTGTAGAAATTTATGAGATTTGATACTAATAAATGAAAACATTTTCTAAGCCTTTTTGATGAATTAAAAGTTTCTTCTTTCACTATTTTTATGTAATTAAAACTTGCAGAAAAAGACGATGTAAGTCAGGGAGCATTTCCCTAAATTACATCGTCTTTTTTCTAATATTCATAAAAACAACTTCCGCCTATAAACTCTCTCAATATGGAATTTTCCGGTACAAACTTTGTATCTACATCTTTAAAAAAGTTCAAGAAGCTTTTAAGCCTTAATGCTTCATAGTATACAGGGCTTGAAGTGTCTATCTTTTTCAGTTCCTCTAAAGCATATTGCTTTAATACACAAAGCTCATAGACCAGCGTTGAATTAAACATAACATCTGCATTTTCTTGGAATACAAATATATTTTTTTCTTCTCCTCTCTTTATTGATGGCCACATTTTTAAAGTATCTTCTCCTCCATAGCCTCTTGAGAGGGTATCCCTCACTATTCTCCTTATTATTCTTACGTCAGTAGTTGCTATTCTGTTATGATTATCTACATTCAGTTGGGTAAGTGCACTTATATATATTTTAAACTTATTTTCCATAGGAATAGCTGAAGTAAGCATTTCGTTTAGTCCATGAATTCCTTCTATTATAATTATTCCATTGTCAGGAATTCTAATTTTATGACCCTTCCACTCCCTTGTTCCACTCTTGAAGTTAAATGTTGGAATCTCTACCTCTTCTCCACTAAGCAATGCTTCTAAATTTTCATTAAATAACTTTAAATCTAGAGCATATATGGACTCGAAATCAAAATTACCTTCTTCATCCTTAGGAGTATGTTCTCTATCTACGAAGTAGTCATCTAAGGATATAGGAACTGGTATATGTCCATTAACTCTAAGTTGTATACCAAGTCTTCTTGCAAAGGTAGTTTTACCTGAAGAAGATGGCCCAGCTATTAGTATAATTTTCACGTTCTTTCTTTCATTAATCATATCTGCTATATATGCAATCTTTTTCTCATGAAGGGCTTCCGCTACCCTTATTATATCTATAATTTCTCTACTTTCTACTTTATCATTTAAGGAACCTACATCCCCCACTCCAAGTATATTTCCCCATTGCTCAGTTTCATAAAATATTTTTCTCAGCTTTTTATGCTCTACAAACTCTGGTATATTATATGGGTCTGATTCTCTAGGATATCTTAGTAAAAACCCAGGTTCGTAATATACTAAATCAAATATTTTTATTGCTCCTGAAGAGTATGCCATAGAGCCATAAAAGTAATCATACCTTCCATCTAACTCATATAATTTTACTGTATCACTGCTTACATGTTTTAACAGTCTTACCTTATCATCCATTTTATAGTCTGAAAAAACTTTTACTGCCTCATCTCTTTTCATACATACCTTATTTATTGGAATATCCTTTTTTATTAATTGTTCCATTTTTTCTTTTATTTTTCTTATATCTTCTTCATTTAACGGTATGCTTTTATGAATTTCTCCAAATAGCCCCTTACTCATAGAATGTTCTATGGTTATTTTAGCGTCTGGAAACAAGTCTAATACAGATTTAATTAAAATAAATTGAAGGGTTCTTACATAGGTTCTCATCCCTAGGTTATCTCTAATATCTATGGCTTCAAACTCTCCTTCTTCTTCTAAAGAACTTGTAAGCTCGGAATATGTGCCGTTTATCCTGGCTAGTACTACAGGTATATCTTTTTCCAAACCGTTATTCTTAATAATATCATTTAAAATTGTACCTTTCTCTGCTAATACCTCTTTATTATTTAATCTAACTTTTAACTGAGCCATTTCATCCTCTCCCCAATTTTTTTGTGTAATATCATTATACGTCTACTTTTCTAAAAATGTTCAAATTTTACTTATATTTTTTTATATTAAAGTAAAAATATAACTAGAAAATTTTTGACTTATAAAGAGAGGAGAATATATGTTTATTGTACTTATTAGAACAATTATCTTATATCTAATAGTCATTGCCTCCATGCGACTTATGGGAAAAAAACAAATAGGAGAGTTAGAACCCTTCGAACTAGCAATTGCAATAATGGTTTCTGAATTAGCTTCACTACCAATGCAAGATACCAGAATTCCTATAATGCACGGTATAATTCCTATAATAACTCTACTTGCTCTTCAAACAATTGTGTCTTTACTAGAGCTAAAGAGTGAGAAAGCAAGAATTTTCTTTAGCGGAAAACCAAGTATCGTAATTAAGGATGGAAAACTAAATATCAAGGAATTAAGAAAGGAGCGATTTAATTTAAACGACTTGATGGAGGAACTAAGACTACAAGGCTACTATAATATAGAAGACATTCATTACGCTATTTTAGAAACCAGTGGTCAGCTATCTGTAATGCCTAAAACAGAACTGTCAAATGTTACAAAGGCTGATCTAAATATAAAATCTCAACAGGAATCCTTACCTGTAACTTTAATTTTAGACGGGAGAATAAATTATGACAATTTAAAAATAATAGATAAGGATGAACAATGGCTTAATAAGCAACTTAGAAAGAATAATATTTCATCACCAAAAAACATTTTTATAGCTTTACTAGATTCTAAAGGAAAGTTTTATCATCAATCTAAGCCGCAAAAATAAATGGAGTGTGATTTATAAATGAAAGGTGTGATCATTTCCATCAGTATTTTTTTTGTAATGTTAATAGGAATATTTTTTTCTATAAATTACTTAAATAAAGTATGCACAAAACTTGATAACTTAAATAAAGAAATAGAAATTAGCATAGAAAACAAATCTTGGACTAAAGCCTACGATAACTCTATAAAGTTCTTAAATCAGTGGGATAACTACTCTCGTAAGATTTCTATCTTCGTAAACCATGCTGAAATAGACAATATAAACAGTGAGCTTTGGAAACTTACTCAATACACAAAATGTAAGGCTGAAGAGGAAGCTTTAGCCTCATCTCATGTCATAAAATTTTTATTAGAGCATATAGTAAATCTAGAAAAGGTTAATGCAGAAAATATATTTTGATTAGTGACAAAAATATTCTATAATTAAAGTATGGAAAATGTGGTATTAATAGATTATAATATAACTATAAAACAGTTAAGTCCCACTGGGACGCAGTAAGTCCCTTTTATATGTTAATACCAACTAAGCTAAATTCAACTATAATTCTAGCAGGATTATAGTTAGGATCGATGGTTAATATAATTTTGGAAGGTGGAATACATAATGGCATTAGTTACTACTAAGGAAATGTTTAAAAAGGCTTATGAAGGCAAATATGCTATAGGTGCTTTTAACATTAACAATCTAGAAATAATTCAAGGTGTTGTAAGAGGAGCAAAAGCTAAGAACTCAGCTGTTATTCTTCAAGTTTCAAAAGGAGCTATAAAGTATGCTGGAGCTAAATACCTAAAGGCTATGGTAGATGCTGCTATAGAAGAAACAGGAATAGATGTTGCACTACACCTAGATCACGGCCCAGATTTCGAAACTGTTAAATCTGTTATTGATGCTGGATTTACTTCAGTAATGTTCGATGGTTCTCATTTTGATTACGAAGAAAACGTAGCAAAAACAAAGGAAGTAGTTGAATACGCCCACGCTCATGGAGTAGTTGTTGAAGCTGAGCTTGGAGTTTTAGCTGGTGTTGAAGATGATGTTGTTGCTGCTGAGCATATATACACTGACCCAGATCAAGCAGTAGACTTTGTTAACAGAACAGGAGTTGACTCTTTAGCAATTGCTATAGGAACTTCACACGGAGCATTTAAGTTCCCATTAGACTATAAGCCTCAGTTAAGATTCGATATACTAGAAAAAATTCAAGAAAAACTACCTGGTTTCCCAATAGTTCTTCACGGAGCTTCTGCAGTTGATCCAGAAGCAGTTGAAACTTGTAATAAGTATGGTGGAGATATAGCTGGTGCTAAAGGAATTCCAGTAGATATGCTAAGAAAAGCTTCTTCTATGGCTGTATGTAAAATAAACATGGATACTGACATAAGATTAGCTATGACAGCTGCTGTAAGAAAAACTTTTGGAGATAAGCCAAAGGAATTTGATCCAAGAAAGTACTTAGGAGCTGCAAGAGACGCTATTCAAAAAGTTGTTGAAAGTAAAATCGATGAAGTTTTAGGATCAGCTGATTCAATGAAATAATAAAAATGTGGCTTTAATGCCACATTTTTATTTTACCTAAAATTCAATTATTTTAAACATTACGAGTTTATTCTACGGGCCTAGTCTAATAAGTTTAATCATTCCCTCCCTCAACCTGTAAGTGAGGTATGTTACTTATACAATTTAAGCTTACTTAATACTGTTTTCAACTAATTCATTGGTAATATGACTTGTTAACAATGTTGACTTATAATTAGTTTTACTTAATAATCTACATTCTGATTTAAAAATAATCTTTATTTTCTCTTTTCCGTTATAAAGTTTATAAAATATACCAGCGCATAAATTATTATGATATTACCAATTAATGCAACTATATCTATGTTTATACCATTGTTTCCTGTAAATAAGATATTAATCAAGTGTAAATCTACTTTTTCTTTTGAATATATGTCTAGATACCTAAATGGAAAACCATACTTATATACAATTATTGTGGTTTTCTTTACTACTGTTTCATTCATAAAAAAAGTTAATATTAATTCTATAAATAAGCTTAGTTGAAAAAATTTATTACGTATCATAATACCTCCATATAAAAATAATAGCTATATAAATATTTATACAGCTATTATATATTATATATTACAGTATATGTAGGATCAAATTATTTACATATACAGGTTAATTCCACCAGATTACTCATTCCTACTGTTTGACCACCAACGCTAATAAAATAGCCACATTTACCTCTTATCGTACTATTCCATGCATTACTTGTTGGATGGGTCATACCACTATAGTATTCTTGCCAGTTAGCTATACCAACCCCTGAAATATATGATCCTCTAGATGAATCTGTTACTTGAGCATTTGAATAGTTAAAATAATGTCCGGATGTTACTACTTGTGCTGAAGCACCTGGAACATTCCATTTTACGGTACCTGATACAGTGCCTGTTCCGGAAGATGGCAAATTAGTATATGCTACCTGATAGTAATCCACTCCTTCTCCTATTGCTGTTTGGAACATTGCTGATTTATTAGGCGATGCTTTAATAAATTTTGAGTCATATTCTTGTTTAACAGATTTCATAAAATTATATGCTTCACCATAATTATTAAACTCCATAACTTTAACATTGTTAGGAACTTCTTTAACTATAGTTGCATGGAATTGCTTACCAACATCACTATTTAAAAATTCGTTTACTGTTTTTGGATTTGTTACTTTGGTACCATTGGTAATAGATGTTTCTTCAGATGCTTTTAACCCTAAATTTGTACTAGCAAATACAGGTACATTAGTTGTCAAAATAGCTAAGGAAGCTACTAATGTTACAAGTTTCTTATTCATTCCCAATCCCTCCAGACTTTATTCAATCTAAAAAATACAATTGTATTAACACCTATAGAAATCACTTACTTGAGCCCCAAATTAAGTAATCTTTACAATGTCTATTTTACATACTTAAAAACTAAACTCAATGCAAAATGCATAAAAGGGAAAAAATGAGACTAAAAAGAATACTTTTATACATAATTTCTTTTCAAGCTCGTTTTTTTCCCTTTTGTGTCATTTATATTTACGTTTATGCACACATATGGTATTTTTGTATTAAAACGAGAATAAGGTGATTTTGAAATATTAAAAAATCTAAAATGCGGAGGTCTTTATAAAGTTGAAAAATAAAATTATTAGAGTATTATTAACATGCATTATTGTTATTGGACTATATATTGGATTCGATATATTTACTCATTCAACAATTGAAAGAGTTATACGAAGAGATTTATTCTTTCAAGGTTATATTATAAAAGCATTTAAAACTGAAATTTCTAAAAGAGCAATTCCTGACTCTCAATATGGAGATATGTATATTTGTAGAAATCCTGCCATTGGTCCAGATTCATATGCCGTTGATAGTAAATATAAGTATTTTGGTATGTTAAAGTACTGGTATATTAACCCATACGGAAGTGGTGGCGGTTAAATATGACAATTAGAATATAAACCAAAATAATCAGTAAGAGATAAGAATTAAGCCTTATCTCTTACTGATTATTTTTAATATTAATGCCAAAACCTTACTGTTCCCATATTCGAATAACCATTATCTGAATAAGCAACATATAGAGGATAGTCATGTCTAGCCTCACTATGTACAGAGAAAAGCCAATTTCCCTGACTGTCACCTCCAGTTAATATTACTACGTGTCCTGATCTTGCATCATCTGTCCAGTTACCTCCAAGTGTCTATCCATTATTAATCATATATGTGTAAAATTCAAGTACCCTAACCCATGGACCTGAATAAGCGTACTAAGAACTACTAGCTGGACTTTTAAAGATATTAAATAGAGAAGATAGGTATAAAAAGCTCCTACACGTAACTATTCCCTTTATGTCAACCTTTTTCCTTTTCACGCTATTTGCATTTACAAGTCTATGCTTATGTGATATTTTTGTATTAAAATAATGATAAGGTGAATTTAAATGTTAAAAAATCTATCATACAAACTCACATCTTATATAAAAAATAATAGTGATATTAAGAATACTGAAGACTTAGAGAAAATAAATTACTCATTCCAGGTTATCTTAAATGAATGCTTTAAGATAATAGTATTGACAATATTGTTTCTTATACTTGGAAGAATACAGTACTTACTGTTTTCTATGGCAGTTTTGCTTTCAATAAGAATTTTTTCAGGAGGATATCATGCTGACACTACAACAAAGTGTTTATTATGGACAACCTTGTTTTTCTTAACTACTTCTCTGGCAGCTCCTATGTTTCCTAGGCTAAGTATTTTAACCTACAAGGCTGTATCCTTATTAAGTATCATAATAGTATTCTTTAAAAGTCCTTACCCAAATACTAAGCGTCCAGTTAAAGATAAAAAAAGAAGATGGTACTTAAAATTTATCTCCATCTTTCATATGTTTCTTTGGATAGTTATTCTATTATTTTTTATAGATAACACAGCATACTTAAATTGCGGCTTTATGACTATTTTACTTCAGATATTACAATTAATAATACCAATAAGAAAGGAGTCTTAATATGAAATTTAAAAAACCTTCAAAGCTACTATTAAATAGAATGGGTTTATTTTTAGTCTTGTTCTCAACTATTGTAACTAAATCTGCTTGCTTGGGCTTTATCGGTGAACCAGATGTACCCAAAAGCCTTTTAGAGTGATATTCTAAAACATATATAGCAATTGTCAAAGGATAGTTGAATTATACCTCCGTTAGATTCAACTATCTTTTTTATATTATATAAACCATATCCTCTATTTTTGCCCTTCTTAGTAGAAAAACCTCTATTAAACATGTCCTTAAAATCCTCTGAGTTTATTGAGGATACACTGTTTTTTACTTCTATTATATTTTTATCACCTTCTTCAAATATATTTATGGTAACACTCTTTTCTATGCTATTCTCTGTCGCTTCAAAAGCGTTATTTAAAAGGTTGGTTATCATATCAGAAAGCTCATACTCCTTTACTTTCCAATCTAATGCATCATTGCTTACAGAATAAGAAAAACTTATATTCTTTTTCTCAGCTTCACATAGTTTACTATAAATTACGGCTCTTATTATTAAATTATCAATATAAATTATATCTTCAATATTTTTAGTAAAATAATTTAAAGATTTTATGTATGTTGTCAGACTTGCTTTTAATTCTTCTTCTTTTGCTACTTGTACAATTCCATTAATAGTATTTATATGATTTTTAAAATCATGCTGCTTTCTCCTAGCTTCTTCTATAATGTTTTCAATGATAGGATTATATTTATTATGAACCTCTATTAACTTCTTCTCCTCATTTATCTTTACAATATTATAGCAAAGAAACAAGTTTAATATAAAAATCATTATAATCATTCCTATAAAAAGTATTATATTATTTAAAATTAAATTCTTATTATACTCCCAAACTACTTTAAAAACTAATATATATCCAATAAAGTTTATAATCATATAAACTGCTATCTTTGAATTTAGTTCAATGATATCTAACATCTTTTTGTTTGGCACAAAATAATATATTGCAACAGAAGATAAAAGTATAACTAATTGTATACTAGCATTGTAAGTAAAAGAATCTACATACTTATCTGAAATAAGAAAACCCAAGAAATACATTAAAATCAGCTGTAAAATCATTATTAATATTAGAACTATAGAAAATCCTAAAAAAGTCCTCGCAAACCTCTCTTTATAAAAAAATGATATTAAACTTACCATAATAATATAAGTTAAAATCATACTAAAGTTTTTATGTATAGAATATGTAACAGCCATTACAAGTGAGGAGATAAATGCTATAGGTATATTTTTAAATAAAATATCTTCTGTTTTTAAGCTAAACTTACACCAGAAAAGCATAAAAGCGTTTGATTCTATAAACGTAACAATAAAATCCTTAACTATCTCCATATAAACTCCCCCCTTAATATTTTAATAAAGATACAAGTATATAAGAGCTATTGCTTAAACTTTTCCATAACTACATTTTTAAAGTTATAGCTCAGGAGTGCCTTATCTTTATAACCTTTAAAACTAATTTCCCACTGCTTTGGAGAAACACTTTCGATTTTACTTATAAAATCAGTATTAACTGCAAAGGATTTATGACTTTGTATTATATTTTCGCTATCAATCATCTCTAAGGCCTTGTTTAATGCAAGTCTTTTTAGTTCATACAGTCCCATCTTAGTGTGTAATTTAAGCTTTCTAAAGCTGACTTCTATAAATACAATTTCATTTACATTTATTTTTACAGTAATACCCTTTTGTATTTCAAAAACAACATACCTGTCCTTATTTTTCAAAGGAATGAGCTTATGACTTCCTGAAATTAACTGTCTCGTAATGCTAATTACCTGATCCTTATCATAGGGCTTCATTATATAATCATAACAATGTATCTCTTTAAAGGCCTTTATCATATAGTTTATATTAGTTGTTATAAAAACTATCCAGCTAAATTTATACTTTTCCAATACCCTAAGCTCTAATGCTAGTTCTATTCCAGAAGAATTTCTTAATGCAACATCTATATAAAAAAAGTCTATCCATGCTTCCTCAGAAATTTTTAAAGCTTCTTCTTTACTGTCTGCTTCATATATATTAGTATTTATATCTGCTTCCTTAATCATTTTTATAAGATTTTCTCTTTGAATAATGTCATCTTCAGCTACTAGTATATTTGTCATGGTATCCACCCCCAGTATATATAATTTATACCATATTTCCTTTATTTTCAACATCAGTTCTTATATACTTAATTTAATTCACAGCATTAGCTGCGAAAATATCCTTTAATCTTAGCTGATAACTTCCCATACCTTTGCTAAATATTATACACAAATGACAACTTATGGTATAATTCAAAATAACGACAAATATGCAAAAGCAGGTGATTAAAGTGAAAGAATTTGAAACAAGAATAATTAATATTGATGTAGATAATATAAGAACAAAACTTAACCAGATCAACGCTACTAAAGTTAAAGAAGAAAATCAAATAAACAACCTTTTTGACTTTGGTGATAGAAGACTATTAAGTAATAAAGGTTATGCAAGAATAAGAATAGTGGAGGATCTAATAAAGAATAATAATAGATACTACATGACTACAAAGAAATTGCTAAGTCAAGATAAATATAAAGTAATGGAGGAAAATGAAACTGAAATATTAGATTCAAAAGCTGGTGAAAATATATTTAAGTCCCTAGGCTTGGAGCTTGTTCAATCAGTAAAAAAATATAGAGAAAGTTATAAATATAAAAATACCTTAGTTGAAATTGACATAAATGAAAAGTCCTTTTGTCCTTTTCCTTACATTGAAATCGAAACATCAGATGATACGGAATTAGAAGAAGTAGTTAAACTCCTAGGATATACCATGGAAGATACTACTTCAAAGACTATATATGATATCCTAAAAGAATTAAATATTACTGGATTAGTAGAAAATGTCTAAACTACACTATAGGAGAAGTTAAATGTTTGGTTACGTTACTCCTTGCAAAATGGAGCTTAAAATAAAGGACTATGAAAAATTCAAGGCTTACTACTGCGGATTGTGCCGCTCTATAAAGGCCACTATAGGCAATATCCCTAGAGCTGCACTTAACTATGATATGACTTTCTTGGCTATACTTTTAGACTCCTTGAATGATGACATTCCTGTCTACAGTAAAAAGGTTTGTGCTATGCATGGATTTAGAAAAAAAATAAGCATCATGGATAACCAAAGCTTAGAATATGCAGCCTTTTGCAATACTGCATTAAGTTATTATAAATTTGTAGATAATATAAATGATGATAATTCAACGAAAAGCAAAATTTTTTCTTTGCTTTTTAAAAGATACTTAAATAAAATGTCATCAAATTTTCGCAGTCACTTAAATTATATAGAGAATACACTAAATGAATTATATAAAATTGAGTCAAATCCACAAAATAGGTCTATTGATGAAATATCTCATCCCTTTGGAGAGCTTACAGGTTTTATACTATCAGCTTATAGAAATGATGAAAATAAAGAAAATCTATACTGGCTTGGATACAATCTTGGTAAGTGGATTTATATCATAGATGGATGGGATGACTTAGAGAGAGATATGAGAGATAAAAAGTTTAATGTTATAAACAGTTGCTTTAACAAAGATAGAAGGTCTTATATTGAATTTTCAAAAGAAATCGAGGATAGAATAGACTTTATTTTAGGTACTAGTGCAGCTCAATGTATGTACTACTTAAATAAACTTCCTTTAAAGAAGAATGAAGATTTACTATATAACATTCTCCAATTTGGTCTTTTAGAGAAAATGGATAAAGTGTTTAAAAGGGGTGTATGTAAAAATGAGAGATCCATATGAGGTGCTGGAAGTAAGAAAAACTGCTTCAAAGGACGAGATAAAAAAAGCTTATAGAGAACTGGTAAAAAAGTACCATCCTGATCAATATGGTAATAATCCACTGCGTGATTTAGCTGAAGATAAATTAAAAGAGCTTAACGAAGCGTATGATTACTTAATGAGTAACGCTCCAGAATCCTCTCAATACAATAGTTATGGAAACTCTAGCCAAAACAGCTATAATTCAAATTCTTATCAAACTATCGAAATGGACATAAGAAACGGCAACTTAGGCAGGGCAGAAGATGAACTTAGAAAGGTTACTACTAGGGATGCTGAGTGGAATTACTTAATGGGTTTATTAAGTTTAAGAAAAGGATGGCATAACGAGGCTTATAATTACCTAAACTTAGCCTGCAGGTTATCTCCTAATAACTTTAAGTACAGAGATGAATTTAATAGATTAAATAATATGAATAGTTCTTATAGAGAGCCCTACTACAATAACAGAGGCAAGGATAGAGGTTTATGTGATATTTGTGCCACTCTATACTGCCTTGACTGCTGCTGTGAATGCGGTGGAGGAGACTTTATTGATTGCTGCTAGAAGGGTTGTGTAACTTGATGAATTCTAGAAGAAAGAAAACTGGATATATAGCTAAGGGCGGTCTTTTTACTGCCATAGGTGTTATTTTAATTTACTTAAGCACCATAGTCCCAGTAAATAAGGCCTACCTACTTGTTGTAGCCTCCTGTATTATTCCCTTATCCGTTATAACAACTAACATAAAAAATGCAGTAGTTATTTATTTTGCTACTTCATTACTTTCTCTAGTTGTCTGCGGCATTAGAAATACAGTAGTCGCTTATATAGTATTCTTTGGATTGTATGGAATAATTAAATTCTATGTTGAGAAATTGAGGAAGATTCATATCGAGATTATGTTAAAGTTAGCATTTTTTAATATAACCTTAGGATTATTATTTCTAGCATATAAGTTGTTTTTTCCAAACTTATTGAATGTATATATTCCAATGTATGTTCTTATAATTGGAGCTCAAATAGTATTTATAATATTTGACTACATTTTGACTGTATTTATAGGTTATTCTAATAGGTATTTTATTAAGAACGACAATAAGCTTTAATGTTTTGTTTAATTGAAACTTCCATTTTATTGCGTCACAAAAGGTCTTAGAAGATAGACTTGGCGACCTGTGTGGTGGGCAGATATGTACTGCTCTGTTGGCCCTCACTTCAATAACATCCTCTAATGCTAGCTCGATTTTGAAAAATTTTAAGCCTTTTCAAACTCACTAGCATAAGAGGCTTGACGTGATATACTATCTACGTACTTAATTTTTTACGCTTACATAACTTCTTAAAGTTTCTTTAGAAATTTTGGATATAAAAAAACACTCCTTCTTGTAAATATTTGGTCTAATATATATCCAAATTCTTGCTAAGAAAGAGTGCTTTTTATTCAGTTTACACAAAATTATTTACACGCTTAACAAGAACCGTATGAAAGGAGACTTTCACGTACAGTTCTGTGAGAAGCTTTTTTACTGTCCGTAGATCAGCTGCGTTATTACACCATTTAGAATCTATTACTTTAAGTGGAATCGTTTTTACATTTAAATTTCCTGGATAATGTTTCCGTCTTCCATTTTAATAATTCTATTACATTGTTCCGCAATTTTATAATCGTGAGTAACAATAATTATAGTTTTCCCTTGTTTATTTAAATCTTTAAAAATATTTAAAACAGCTTTTCCAGTTTCTTGATCTAATGCACCAGTTGGTTCATCTGCTAATATTATTTCAGGATTATTGGCTAAAGCCCTTGCAATAGCTACTCTTTGGCATTGTCCGCCAGATAACTCTTTAATATTACAGTTAACCTTATTTTGCATTTCTAATTTTACTAATAAATTTTCTATTTTTGATTTTCTATCTTTTAATTTAACTTTAGCATATTCTAATGGTATTTCTACATTTTCAAATACTGTATAATCGCTTATAAGTGCAAAATGCTGAACAACAAATCCAAAAGTTTTATTTCTTATTTGAGCTAATTGTAATTTATTTAGATTATTAATATTTTTACCATTTAGTAAATATTCACCTTTGGTAACAGTATCTAAAGTACCAATTATATTAAGAAGAGTAGATTTACCCGAACCAGAAGGACCAACTATGGCTAGCAATTCTCCCTTATTAATTTTTAAATTTAAATTATGTAAAGCTGTCACTTTATTTAAATTTGATCCATATATTTTATGGACACTATTTAATTCTATTAATGGCATAACTACTCATCTCCTTTTATTAATTCACTAAGATTTAGATTGAATATTTTTATTACTGGTAATACAGCAGTTGCTATAGAAATAAATAACATTATTATAAACTCCATACTTAAAATATGAAAATTAATGTCTGCTTTGTATTGAAAATATATAAATGCTACACTTATCAAATATGAGTTTACAAATATAATTAATATTTGTAAGTATGTAATTGCAGCAATATCTAACAATTTTCCACCACACATAATATGTATACCAAATTCTTTCTTTCTTTTATTTATTGAATTTAATAATGTTATAATTAAGGTTACACATACAAAGATTATAATACTAATGGCTGTAGTAAAGGTTATTTCTCTTTGCGCCTTAAACAAAGATGACTCTGCTTCTATGTATTTTGTTAAATCTCTTGTACCTACATTTAAGTGAGGTATACTATTAAAAGTTTCTTTTATATCATTCAGATAATTTTGTATTTCATATTCTTCTATAGAATTATCAAACATAATATAATTTCCATTAAATGCAAATAAGTTTTTGTAATAATCCTCTTCAAAAACTAACTCAGTAGTTATAATATAATTATTTAAATTTAAATATTTTAAATTAGGTTGAATAACATTTCCAGGTGAATATTGGTTTTCTTCAAGTATACCTATTATTTGCCCTTTACCTTTTCCAATAGATGGGTCAATAGGAATTTCATCACCTACCTTAAAATACTTGCTATAATTTGAGCCAACTAAAATAGGAATTGTTCTGTCACGTTTATAATTAACCTTATACTCTTCATCATTAAATAATCTTCCGTATTTAACCTTAACAGGATAATTCTTAAAATAATTTTTGTCTAAAGTAATATTTTTAGCTAAAAAATATTCTTTTTCAACTTGAAAATCATATGCTTTAAATTGCTCAAAATCTTTGAAACTTTTAATTGAAATACTTCCTATGTCTATTTTTAAAAATTCGTAATTTGAATTAGAATATAATTTATTAAATGCTTCATTTAACTTTGACATATCCACATCTCTTCCAAAAAGATTAGGAGCTTTTAAAGTATAAACTTTTTTATTTTTAAAGTATTTCTCTATTTTTTTAGTTTCTAAACTAATTTTTTGATTCAAATTTAAATTTTCATAAATTGAGTAAAAACAAAAAACCAATTGTATTATCAATAATAGTGAAAAAAAACCTTTTCTTGAAATTGCACGAAAAGCATGTTTAAATTTCATAATTATAATTCTCCCTTAATTAACTCACTTAAATTAATTTTGCTTATTTTAAACATAGCTGCAGAAATAACTATTATACCTATTAATAAAACAAATAGTAAAGTAAATACTACAGTAATTATACTTAAATTGTTATGCGGTATTTTTATTATATTTGAGGTTAATAAAATTCTTTGTAAAATTAATGCAATACACAAACAAAAAATAGACACCAAAGTATACCGTTTACCTATATCTATCATAATATGTTTATTGCTAGCACCATATATTTTTCTAATTGCAATTTCTAATGCAATTTCACTTATCCAATAAATCACAGCCGTTATCAAACTTACCAAAATACAGCCTATTACTAATAAAAAATTAAATATTAAAAATCTAGAATTTGATATAGCTGCTTTTAAAGGATTTGGTTCAACATTTTCAGGTTCAAGTCCAATGATATTTTTATTCTTAGTAATCTTAGAAATAATATTTTTCAAAGTGTTTTTGTCTTTTACTATACTGTCTATAGTCCAATGAGTATTTAAATATTCTCTGTCTTTCTCATTAAAAGCACAATTTAGATTATATAAAACAAAATTATCATATCTTGTAACAGTATTATTCTTCCCTATAACCCCTATAATCTCAAATTTATCTTCACCACAATAAATATATCTAATGCCATTTTCAACTTTTGTATTACTTAAAGCACTTTTACCAACTATAGCTATTTTTTTATCATTTTTAAAATCATCCGTGTTAAAAAAACGCCCTTTTAATAAGTTATAACCATTTCTATACTTACCATTAAAGTAAATACCAACAGGGTAAACCCCCGTTTGGAATGCCTTACCACCCTGATGACTAATAATAATATCTTTTTCCAATTCTAATTTTTTAATAGCTTCCAATAAATCTTTATAGTTTGCAGTTTCATCAAAAACAAAGGAAACATGATTATTAGTTTTAAAGTTATCTACCTCAAGTCTATTTTGATATATAATCTCAACATAGCTAACAATTAATGAGGCAAAAATTAATATGGAACTTATGCATAAAATTAGAAATCGAGTTTTTCTAAACATTTTTTTAATTTTTCTTAATATTGCCATTATTCCCTCCAATTATAACTTTTAAGTTATTTTAATAACTTCTGCTTACTAAAGATACAAATTGAATTTTATACATAATTACTAAAATTCTATATAAAAGATTTAAATGAATAGCCTAAGAAACTAATTTGCCTCAACTCTGTGCATTTCATACGCTGTTAACTGACCAGGCTGAGCTACGCTAAGCGTTTGTGCATAATCTTTTGCTATTACCGGATCTGTCATCTCCCCATTCAACTCTGCACGAGCTTGAACATATCTACCAGTGCATCCACAAGCAGCTAATGCATATGTTTGATTTGCACTTGTATTATGAGTTACAATAAGGGATACTGTATGTGCTGGTCCATATCCTCCACCAGTGTATGAGCAATTTACATTACGTTTACTAGTATAAGATCCATATGGAAAAGCTCTATGTCCACTTCCTCCATCTGCAAATACAGTTGTACTTGTTAAAACAGGTGCAACTGTTAAAATAGTTAATATAGACGCTAATCCTAATGTCTTTAATTTTAACTTCATGATTTTTCCCCCTCTTCTAACTATGTTTTAATAGTCTTATACAAGCCTTATCTTAATTTTACATTCTAAAAAAATATATTTAATACAAATGGCACGAAAGGAAAAAATTCTGACATAAAAAGAATATTTTAATGTATATTTCTTTTCATGTTCGTTTTTTCCCTTTCATGCCATCTATATTGACATTTTCGATTTTATATATTTTCCGATAAAATCCAATTATTTGTAGCTATTTAGGTATTAATAAATGAAAAATATATAAATACGTAGTATTCATATCAGATTGATTACAAACCCCTATATTTTCAAAAATAGGGGTGCTATCACCCTTGCTATCTTTTTCATGTTTTGAATTGCTGCCTTTAACAGGCATAACTTTCTATCTACGACTCCTTTGCAAATAGGATTAGTAAAGTATCCAGCATCCAATCTAACATAAACATCAGTTATTATATTGTATTTAGAATCTCCAGTTCTATGGTCCAAGTAGAAAAAGTCTTTAGTTATATTTCTAATAAAAGAAAAATCCATATACTTATCTATATCTCTTAAAATATGATATTTAGGAACTAAATTTTCTAGCATCACAACTTAAATTTGATTTTGAGTTTGTTTTCTTTCGTCTATCATTTTAAATTCTCCAAATGTTAAGTATCTAATATTATATGCTCTATATAAAAAATCAAAGGGTTCTTTTTATTTGTTAGAAAAACGATAACTGTTCAACCTTATCTTCCTTAAAGGCTGAAATAGATATTCCTATTAATCTTATCTTTTCTTCAAACTCTAATTCTTCTAAAATACTACAAGCTTCCCTGTATATGTCCTCTTCATTAGATATATAATAGGACAGGGTTTTACTCTTAGTATGGTTAACAAAAGATGAGGTTTTTGTTTTTATAGTAATATTCTTACCCTTTACATTTTTATTTTCCAATGTATCCGCAATAGACCCTGCAAAGGCTTTTATATATAATTTTAGTTCTTCTTTATCATTGGTATCATTGCTTAATGTAGTTTCCCTACCAATGGATTTTCTTTCCCTTAATATCTGAACTTCTCTCTTATCTATTCCTCTAATTCTATCATAAATATCTATTCCAAACTTTCCGAAGAACTCTACTAATAAATCTTGAGGCAGCTTATATAACTCTTCTATAGTATAAACACCAATGTTATTAAGCTTCTTAGCAGATTTTTTTCCTAATCCGTGGACTTTATCTATAGAAAGGGGAAAGAGAATTTTTGGCACCTCATCCTTTCCAATTATTTTTAGCCCATTAGGCTTATTCCAATCAGAGGCTAGTTTTGCTAGGAATTTATTATAAGATAATCCTGCAGAAATAGTAAGCCCCGTTTCTTTTCTCACTCTATTTTTAACAAAATTCGCCATATCTAGTGGTCTCTTATTTATATCAGTTATATCTAAATAGGCTTCATCTATACTCAAAGGCTCTACATAAGGAGTTATTTCATAAAAAATATTAAATATTTTATTAGATATTTCTTTATATCTTCCATATCTAACAGGAAGAATAATGGCATTAGGACACTTTTCCTTGGCCATGTATATAGGCATAGCACTTCTTACCCCATAAGCCCTAGCTTCATAGGAACAAGTTGCAACCACTCCTCTGTTAGAATTACCTCCAATTATTACAGGCTTTCCTCTTAAATTCTTATTATCCACTATTTCAACAGATGCAAAAAAAGCATCCATATCTACATGCATTATCACTTTATTCACCTAATACTCCTCCATATGTTTTATATCAAGCTTGTAATTATATTTTACCACATAACCTTGTCAACATTATGTCACAGTTATGATATATATATAATAAAATAAAGTAATGATTAAAACTAAATAGTTTGTTAAACTAATTTGCACTGCTTATAATTAACAACAAATTATCCTTGACAAAAACTTACTATTGCTATAAAATCTTTATAAACTAAATATGAGGCTTTGAAAAGGAATAGTAATATTCTCATCTTCATAAGAGAGCTGTTGGATGGTGAAAAACAGCGTTGATAGTATATGAACTCGCCTTGGAGCTTACTTGCAGAAAAGCAGGTACGGTAGAAACCGTTATATTTTTGAGTGAAACTAAGTATAGTAATGTACTAAGTTTAATAAGAGTGGTACCGCGGAGTATAAGCTTTTCGTCTCTTGAATTATGAGATGAAAGGCTTTTTTTATTCTTTTATTAATTAAATAGGCCTGACCTACTAAATTAAGTAAGGTGTCATGAAATAAAAGCAGGTTTATTTTATGTAGATAATGTTAAAATAGTTATTATGTAACTAAACTATAGAAAAGGAGCGATTTTATGGGTAACTACGGAACTAATGTAGATGAAAAGTGGCAAAAAAAATGGGAGGAAACTGAGTTATATAAATTTGATGATACAAACTTAGAAAATAAATTATATACACTTGAAATGTTCTCCTATCCTTCCGGAAGCAAGCTTCACGCTGGTCACTGGTTTAACTATGGTCCAGTAGACTCATGGGCTAGAATGAAGAGAATGCAGGGACATAATGTGTTCCAACCTATGGGCTTTGATGCCTTTGGTCTTCCTGCTGAAAACTTTGCCATAAAAACAGGAATCCATCCTAAGGATTCTACTATGAAAAATATTGATACTATGGAAAAACAGTTAAGAGCTATGGGAGCTATGTTTAACTGGGAAAATGAAGTAATAACTTGTCTTCCTGAATATTATAAGTGGAACCAATGGCTTTTCTTAGAGCTTTATAAGAAAGGCTTAGCTTACAGAAAGAAAGCTCCTGTAAATTGGTGCCCTAGCTGTAATACAGTTCTTGCTAACGAACAGGTTGTTGATGGTGCCTGTGAAAGATGCTCTACTGAAGTTACTAAAAAAGACTTAACTCAGTGGTTCTTAAAGATTACAGATTATGCTGATGAACTATTAGAGGAATTAGATAACCTTGATTGGCCTGAAAAAACTAAAGCAATGCAAAGACACTGGATTGGAAAATCAATAGGTGCTCAAGTAACCTTTAAAGTAGAAAATTCTGACTTACAATTTGATGTGTTTACTACAAGAGTTGATACACTTTTTGGAGTTACTTATGCAGTTTTAGCACCAGAAAATAATTTAGTAGATAGTCTGACAACTGCTGAGTATAAAGCTCAAGTTGAAGAATATAAAGACCAGGCTAAAAAGCAGTCTGATATTGAAAGACAGTCAATTACTAGAGAGAAAACAGGAGTATTCACTGGCTCCTATGCTATAAATCCGATAAATGGAAGAAAGGTTCCTGTTTGGGTGGCAGACTATGTATTAAACACTTATGGTACTGGAGCAGTTATGGCAGTTCCTGCTCATGATGAAAGAGACTTTGCTTTTGCAAAGAAGTATAACCTTCCAATAGAAAGGGTTATTGAAGGTGGAGATTCCCTTCCTTATACTGAGTATGGAAAGATGGTTAACAGCGAAGAGTTTAATGGGTTAGTTGGCGAAGAAGGCAAAAAAGCTGTTATTAAAAAGCTTGAGTCTATAGGTCTTGGTGCTGGAAAAGTTAACTACAGATTAAGAGACTGGTTAGTTTCAAGACAAAGATACTGGGGTACACCTATACCTATGATTCATTGTGAGAAGTGCGGAACAGTGCCGGTTCCTGAAAATCAACTTCCTGTTGAGCTTCCATATGGTGTAGAATTTTCACCAGACGGTAAATCACCACTTTCTAAGTCAGAGGAGTTTATAAATACTACATGTCCTACATGTGGAGGAGCTGCTAAAAGAGAAGCAGATACTTTAGATACCTTTGTGTGTTCTTCATGGTACTATTTGAGATATGCTGATAATAAAAACTCCGAAAAAGCTTTTGATACAGAAAAAATAAACAAGGTTCTTCCAGTAGATATGTATGTTGGAGGACCAGAGCATGCTTGTATGCATCTTTTATATGCTAGATTTATAACAAAAGCTTTAAGAGATATGGGATATATAAACTTTGGTGAGCCATTCTTAGCTTTAAGACATCAAGGGCTTATACTAGGACCAGATGGACAAAAAATGAGCAAATCTAAGGGAAACACCATATCACCAGATGATTATATTAAGGAATTTGGTTCAGATGTATTTAGAATGTATTTAATGTTCGGCTTTGACTACACTGAAGGTGGAGCATGGAGTGATGACGGTATAAAATCTATGGGAAGATTCGTAGATAGAGTGGAAAGAATTTTAGAATCCTGTAGAGAAGAAATAAACAATCCTAAGAATGACAAAACTACTCTAGATAAAGCTGAAAAAGAGTTAAATTACATGAGACATTTTGCAATAAAATCTATATCCGAAGATGCTAATAAGTTCCAGTTCAATACATCAATAGCAAGACTGATGGAATATACTAATACTCTTTCAAAATATTTAACAGAAGAAGTTAAAAATCCATCATTCTTAAAAGAAGTGATAATTGATCTTATAAAGCTTATTGCTCCTTTTGCACCTCACTTTGCTGAAGAGCAGTGGGAACTTCTTGGTATGAGCTATTCAGTATTTAATGAAAAATGGCCTGTTTTTGACCCTAAGGCACTTGTAAAAGATGAGATTGAAATAGCAATTCAGGTTAACGGAAAGATAAAGGCTAAGATGAATGTAGCTACAGGTTTATCTGAAGATGAAATAAAGGAAGCGGCTATAAATAATGAGGAAATGAAAATCTTCTTAGAGGGTAAAGAAATTAAAAAAGTTATAGTTGTTAAAGGTCGTCTTGTAAATATAGTGGCAAAATAAAAACGGGGGATTTTTCCCCCATTTTTATTTTATAAAATCACTATTTTTATCTATAAATTTCTAAGGTCTTTTCTGTAGACTTCAATAAACTAGCTAATTCATATGCTTCTCCTTCTTCAATCAGTTTGTTTAGTTGAGACTGATACCTTGTGGATTCAGCATGTTTTCCCATTGAAGATAAGGTAAGTACATTATTCATTATATCTGAAACCAAACTTGATTTCACCTCAAATAGCTTTTGAGCATCCTTTATTTCGTCCTTTATCTCCAACATCTGTTGATCTAATTGAAAGGCTGCATCTCCAGCTGACTTAAGCTTCGCCTTAATGTTATCAGGAATTTTATGTTTATACTTGTAGTTTAAGGAGTGTTCTATAGTAGCCCAAAAATTCATAGCTAATGTTCTTATTTGAAATTCAGCTAATATCTCCTTCTGACCATCTGCCATATTTACAGGATACTTAATTATTATATGGTAGCTTCTATAACCACTTTCTTTTACGTTTGTTACATAATCTTTCTCATAAATTATTTGCATGTCTTTTCTGCTTCTGATTATATCTACAACCTTCTCGACATCATCAACAAACTGACACATAACTCTTAATCCAGCTATGTCCTCCATTTCGTAACCAATTCTGTCTAAAGGTATATTAAACTTGTTTGCCTTCTCTAGTATGCTGGATAATTCCTTTACTCTTCCTGTCACAAATTCAATAGGTGAATATTCATTTTTTCTTCTGTATTCTTTTCTTATACTTCTAATCTTAACTTTTAATTCCTCAACAGCTTGCTCATACGGTATTAAAAAAGTTTTCCATTCTCCTATAGCCATGTCAGATCACCTCTATATAGTATAATCTTAATAGTTTGCCATCTATTATTATACTACTTTATTGTATCAGATTATATATGTAAATAAATAATATTATTTCCCATAATATTTTGATATAATAAAATATATAATAAAATATAAGCATTGTAGGTGATATTTATATGTCAAATAATATATTTTCCGGACTTGAAAACTTGGGCTTTGATGACGTAAGTAGTGTAAACCTATATAAAAAAGAAGAAGAAGATAAAACCCCTCAATTAGAAGAAAAAAGTGGAGATGATAAGATAAAATCACTTTTATATGATAGACAAGTTACTTGTCCTGTATGTGAAAGCTCTTTTAAAGCTAGATCTGTAAAAACATCAGCTTATAGAATTGAAAAACAGGATTCTGATTTTTTCATAAAATATGCTCTTATCAATCCTTATTTTTATGACGTTTGGGTATGCAGCAGTTGTGGTTATTCTGCAATGAAGAATGACTTTAGCAAGATTAGAAATTATCAGTGTGAAGCTATTAAAGAAAAAATCACCTCAAGATGGGCTGGCAAAACTTACCCAGAGGTATATGATATAAATATAGCTATAGAAAGATATAAGCTCTCTTTACTCAGTTATTATGTTATAGAAGCAAAGGCTAGTAAAAAGGCTATGAACTGCCTAAAACTTGCTTGGATGTACAGAATATTAGGTGATGAAGCCAATGAATTGACCTTTATAAAACAAGCTTTAGAAGGCTTTAATGATGCCTTTTTTAATGAGGACTTCCCTCTATATGGCATGGACAAATTTACTTCTATGTATCTTATTGGAGAACTTAACAGAAGAGTTGGAAATGATGATGAAGCTTTAAATTGGTTTAGTAAGGTTGTAGCTACGCCTGGAGCTTCTTCAAAAATTAAAGATAAGTGCCGTGACCAAAGGGATTTAATTAAGGAACTTCAAAGCAAAAATAGCACTGACAATATTGAGGATGTTTCTGAAGAGGATAACAAGAAAAATAAAAAAGGCTTTTTCTCCAGATTCTTTAAATAAGTATAATGAAACAGAAAAGTTTGGGTGCACTGAACACCGATGTTCAGTGCACCTAAACTTTTCTGTCCCATTAATTTTCTTATATGAACAAGTTTACATTAGAATCTTCCGCTTCTCCTAAGTAATAACCTACTCCTCCTATTTTAACTCCATCTATTAATTCTTCCTTCTTAAGACCCATCACATCCAAAGTCATTTGACAAGCAACTATTTCTATTCCACTTTTCATAGCTGACTTAATCAAGTCATCAAGAGAAGAAACATTTTTATCCTTCATTACCTTCTGCATCATCTTTGTACCCATTCCCATCATATTCATTTTAGATAACTTTAACCTTTTAGCTCCTCTTGGCATCATAATGCCAAACATTTTGTCTATGGCTCCTTTTTGCACAGGAACCCTTTCATGCTTTCTTAGAATATTTAAGCCCCAAAAGGTAAAGAACATAGTAACCTTTTTCCCCATTGCTGCAGCTCCATTTGCAATTATAAAGGATGCCATAGCTTTATCAAAGTCACCACTAAATACAACTAAAGTTTTATTGTCCCTTTGTGAAATCATACCACCAGTATCTTCTGAATCCTCTGATGAATTATTACTGCTTACCTGTTTGCCATTACCCTTTCTTATGAAAGCTATAATATTTCCCTTTTCCTTCTTTCTATCTACTAACTTATTATTAGTTCGCTCACACCAAGACTTTATGTCTTCATAAAATCCCTGGTCTGACGCAGTAGCCTTTAGAATTTCTCCTTCTTTCATATCTCCTATGACACTGTTAACCTTCATTAAAGGACCGGGACAGCTCAATCCACAGGCATCTAGGTTCTTATCAAAACTTCCATCCTTATATTCTGAATCTTCTTGTTTAACGTTATCCTTATGGGTTTCTTTATATTCATTTGAGTTACTTTCTAAACTGACATCCATGTCCTCTTCTCTTAGGTCCATAGAACTATCCTTACTATCCTTATCCATTGTAACTTCTCTTGGTTTGAACTTGCTCATAGTATAAGTTTTGTATCCACCAGTTAGATTTTTAACCTTAAAACCATTTGCCATTAAAATTCTCGCAGCTATATATCCTCTAAGACCAACTTGGCAGTGAACCAAAATTTCCTTATTTTTATCTACTTCATCTATTCTATCTCTTAGGTTATCTACTGGTATATTTATGGATCCCTGTATTCTGCCATTACTATATTCTTCATCAGTTCTTACATCTATGAGCTGAGTTTTACTTCTATCTCTATTATCAATATCTTCTGGAAGCACAACCTCATGTCTACCTGTCAGTACGTTCTCTGCAATAAATCCAGCCATATTTACCGGATCCTTCGCAGAAGAATATGGTGGTGCATAAGTTAGCTCTAATTCTGCTAAATCATAAATTGTTCCGCCAAGTCTCATTGTAGTTGCTATATCATCCATCCTCTTATCTACGCCAACATATCCAAAGGCTTGAGCTCCTAATATCTTTCCTTCATCATTAAATATAAGTTTCATTGACATTGGCGATCCACCTGGGTAATATCCTGCACTTGAGTTAGGATGAAGGTATATAACTCTATACGGTATGTTTTTAGCCTTTAGTGTTCTTTCATTATTTCCTGTACTTGTACCAGTTAAATCAAACACCTTAATAATAGCTGACCCCATAGTTCCCTTATAAGTTGAGTTTAACCCGCATACATTGTCTGCAGCTATTCTGCCTTGTTTGTTAGCAGGTCCCGCTAATGCAATAGCAGTTTTGCCCCCATTTACAAAATCAACAACCTCTACAGCATCTCCAACAGCATATACACCTTCTAAGTTAGTTTCCATTTTACTGTTTGTAATTATGTGGCCTCTTGGCCCAAATTCTATTCCTGAATCTTTTAGAAAAGCAGTATCTGGCTTAACTCCTATGGCAAGTATAACTATATCCGCATATAAAGTCTTGCCACTATTTAATACTACGTTTAATCCAGTTCCTTCTTCCTTAAATGCTTTAACTCCATCATTTAAAACAATACCTACCCCATTGTCCTCCAATTCTTTTTCTGCATAAGTTACCATGTCAGAATCAAATGGTGCTAATATATGTGGGGCAGCTTCAACTAGCGCTACATTTAAACCTCTTTCTTTAAGGTTCTCTGCCATTTCAACACCAATATATCCACCACCTATAACTACTGCATTTTTAATATTTTTGTTATCTACATAAGACTTTATCTTGTCTGTATCCGGTACATTTCTCAATGTAAATATTTTATCACTTTGAATTCCTTCTATTGGTGGCTTAAGTGGTGCAGCTCCTGGTGATAAAATTAGATAATCATAGCTTTCCTCATATTCACCTTTATCCTTGCTTTTTACTTTTACCTTTTTATTTTTAGCATCAATTCCTATTACATCACTGTTTATTCTAACATCTATATTAAATCTTTCATTCATAGCTTCAGGGGTTTGAACTAATAACTTCTCTCTTTCCTTTATAGTTTCACCTATATAGTATGGAAGGCCACAGTTTGCAAAGGAAATATACTCTCCTCTTTCAAACATTACTATTTCTGAATTTTCATCAAGCCTTCTAAGTCTTGCTGCCGCAGAGGCTCCACCTGCTACACCACCTACAATTAATACTCTTTTATTCATCTAAAAATCCTCCTCTTAATAAAATTAAAATGCGTTAAACCTATTATTCCTCAGTGCTATCGTTAAATAAGAGTTTTACCAAAGCCTCTGCAGTTTTACTACAGACACTATAATTTATTTCTAGTCCATTTCTCTCGCCTTCGATTATTCCTGCTGATCTCAATTTCTGAAGATGCTGGGATATTGTAGATTGTGGTACTCCCAAACAATTTTGCATATAGCTCACATTACATCTACCTTTTTGTAAAAGACCATTAACTATGCACAACCTAACTGGATGAGCTAATACTTTAAGAAGCTCTGCTGTTTCATTATACCTTTGAATATTATTATCCATACTTTACCTCTTTACTAAAATGTAATTTTTACTTTATTAATAATATCTTTTGCAAATTTCAATAATATATAATAACAACAAGAATTATATAATTAATATATTTATATATTAAGATATTTAGATATAGTTGTCAATAAATTAGCCCATAAAAATCTTATAAAATTTTTATGGGATCAAAATTTATATAATCACCAGAAGTTATTATATACTCTATTCCATTTAATTCTCCATTTAGGGCCTTTGCAAGAGACGGTCCATGAAGATGTCCATATATAACTTTTTCTACATTATATTCTTTAAATATATCTACAAAACCAGACTCCAAAAGTTTTTCATTCACTGGTGGGTAGTGAATCATAGTAATAAACTTCTTAAATCCTTTTTTTACTGCAGAATCTAGTGATAATCTGAGTCTGTTCAGCTCCCTTTCATATATCTTTTCGTCATGCTCAGAAAAGTTATCTCCTCCTGGACATATCCAGCCTCTGGTTCCACATATTGCATAGTCCTCATAGTTAAATGAATTGTTTTGAATAAAGTCCATATCGTCATAAAGATTATTTAACTTACTTATACTAGTCCACCAATAGTCATGGTTACCCTTCACCATAATTTTTCTGCCTGGAAGATTATGAATCCATTCTAAGTCTCTCATTCCATCTTCCATTTTCATAGACCAAGATATATCACCAGCAATAAGAACTGTATCCTCATCTGTAATTTTATTAAACCAATTATTTTTTATCTTTTCATCATGGTTAAGCCACTTATCTCCAAATATATCCATAGGCTTATCTCCTGTCAAATCTAAATGCAAATCTGATATTGCAAATAATGCCACTTTATCACCTTCTATTTATTCATATTTTTATCTATATCCATTACATAAGCTATAACCTTAGCCACTGCATTATATAATTCAAGAGGAATAGCATCTCCTACGTCTACGTTATTCAACAAATTAGCCAACTCCTCGTCATAAACTATAGGAACATTATTCTCTTCAGCGTTCTCTAATATTTTATCTGCAATATGACCGACGCCAGCTGCAGTAACCATTGGCGCATCATATCCCTGCTCATACCTTAAGGCTGCTGCTTTCTTTCTTTTATTCATATCAAATACCTCACAAGATTGAAGAATAAACTTACTTAACTCATAATATTATTATAAGTTGTTATAGACCTATTGTAAATTTATACTTTAGTATTAATTCTTCCTAAATTTACATCTTCAAAAAAGTCCCTACAGCTAGTAATATTCATATCTTCCTGTCTCTCATCAACTCTTATATAGACATTGTATCCCATATTAGATAAGTCACTTGAAATTTTTTCTTTTCCTAAGTCTAGAACTTTAGTCCAAAGTTCATCACACTTTAGTTCTACATCCATATTATAATTTTTGACCTTAATGTAAGCATCTATTGTTCCCATATGAATAGTATTCACTGACGCAGCTATTTTCACATCTGTAGAGTCTATTCTTTTTCCTTTTTTTCTTTCATCTTTTATCATGAGTTTGCATTGATATTCATAGTTTTCAAGATTAATAGGTAGATCCATATAGTAATACTGATTTGAAATTGTATTATATACCTTAAAATCATTAATACTTTTATCCAATACCTGAATTAAGTTATTATAAGCTTCCGGTTTTAGTTCACCTTTTTGTTCTAAAACAGCCCTTATTACAGTTTTCATTTCCTCTGTTTTAGTACTTATTTGTTCTTTTATATTCTTTGCAATGTCATCAATACTGTATTCCTTTTTTATCATCTTATTTAAGGCTATTCCATCTTTTTCACTATCCTCAGCTACCATTTTACTTACCTGATCAGGTTTTTCATTACTATTCGTTAATCTCTTTACTTTATCATTTTCGGTGCTATTCAAAGCTAATTTTTGTTCTTCATTAATTTCTATATTACTAGCACCTTCTGAAGCTGGTAAATTACTCTCTTCTATATTTAACTGTACATTAAGTTTGCCTGTGTGCTCCACCTCCCTATTATTAATAAGGGTTGTCACATTTTCTTTGAACTCTCTTATACCTTTATATATAGATGAAGATCCTTTAGATATATCATTAAAACTTTTTATATTTTCCTCTGTTAATTCTGCTCCATCTTCTAATAAGCTACTCTCTTCTATACTTAACTGTACATTAAGTTTGCCTGTGTGCTCCACTTCCTTATTATTAATAAGGGTTGTCACATTTTCTTTAAACTCTCTTATATCTTTATATATGGATGAAGATCCTTTAAATATATCATTAAAACTTTTTATATTCTCCTCTGTTAGTTCTATTCCATTTTCCAAGAGGGTAATAATATCGTCCTCTGAAATACTTTTTAATTGGTTGAAAAAACTCTTTAGTGTGTTAGCTATCTTAGTTCCTTCCTTACCACTAGGTTCTATTCCCTTACTTTGCATATACCTAGATATAAATAAGTCTTCCTCTTCATAATTTAGCTTTATTTTATTTTGAAAATCTACTATAGTCTTTATTTTAGATATATTTTCTTTAGTTAGAGGTATTTCATGCTTTACCATTTTACTTAAAAGAGAATAATCTTCTTTATTTACAGTTATACCCTTTTCTTTTAGTAAAAAATCAAGGGTTTTTCTTTCTGAACTTTGCTCTTTATCATTAACGTTTATAAGCTTTAGCTGAAGCTTTCCATCCTCAAAACCTTCCACTTGGAATCTTAGGAGTCCTTCTGGCAGTATATCCATAGGATTTTGCAATTCAGCTGAAAACTGCCACCCATCCAAAAGCTTCAATAGCACCTCTCCTGTTAACTTATCAGAATTTATAACTCTAGCTGCAAAATTTTCTCCAACATTAAAAGATAACTTTCTAAGAATTTTTTTTGCATTTATATCATTAACACTATTTACATTCCATATCCCCGCCATAGTAATCCCCCCTTATTTCAACTATTACTTAATATATATTATATTATCGTATGTTAATAAACTTTATAAAGAAAAAAATCCGAGGAAACCTCGGATTAGTTGTTTTTAGCAAATTCTCTAGCTCTGCTTCCTTCTTCATGAATTATAGGTGATACACTTTTATATACCGCCATAGTTAAAGCAGATAATATAATTCCTTTGATTAAGTTGAAAGGAGCTATGGACCATAGTATAAATGTTTCTAAATTTGTTATATTACTATTTAGTTTGTGTCCCATTGCTACTACTGCACTAATAGGGAAGTTTAATACCTTTTCATATAGAGGTAGTAGTATAAAATAATTAAGCAAGCTGGCTACCACTGCCATAACTAAACTTCCAGTAAGTAATCCGATTAAGGCTGTTTTCTTACTTTTATTTTTATTATATATATATCCAGCTACAAACACTAAAGCAGTACCTACTGCAAAGTTTGCAAATTCTCCTACAAATGCTGTGCTTCCTTTAAATATTCCATGAAGTATATTTTTTAGAAGCTCTATCGCCACTCCTGCTGTTGGCCCTAAGGCAAAAGCTCCAATTAATGCTGGTAAATCACTGATATCGATTTTTAAAAATGTTGGAAATATTGGTACCGCTACCTCTATAAACATAAGTAAAAATCCGATTACACTTAATAATGAAATTTTAACTAATCTGTTTAATTTTCCGTTTCTCATATTTTACACCCTCCATAAATTTAATTATTAGTTCCTTAAGCCTTTATAGATATGAGGACACATTGCTGTTCTCTACATCTATAACATTTTGGATAGATATGATTTTTGCTAAGGGGAAGGTGAGCAGTATAATAAAAAACCCCGGCAAAAATGCCAGGGCGAATAAACATTATACCTTACCTTCTTTCATCCAGACTTTACTGTCGGCTTCGGAGTTTCACCGAATCATACCTAGTTACTAGGCTCGCGGGCTATACCGCCGGTGGGGACTTTCACCCCGCCCTGAAGATTTTAATTGTTAAATTTTCTACTCTTATTATAGTACAAGTTTTCCTAAAATTCAATATAAACTTTCAAATTGATATCAATGAATAGCACTCAAAGAAATCTTAAGTATCATAATGTGGTTATAACTTCCATGCTAATGGTACTCCTTAGCTGTTAACTGTATTTCCTTGCTTTTTCATAGTTAATGATATTCTCTTTCTCTTTTCATCTACTTCTAATACTGTGACCTCAACAACATCACCAACCTGAACTATATCTAATGGGTGTTTTACAAATCTATCTGCTAATTGACTTTTATGAACCAATCCATCCTGGTGCACTCCAATGTCTACAAAAGCTCCAAAATCAGCTACATTTCTCACCGTTCCCATAAGCACCATTCCTGGCTTTAAATGAGAAATTTCAATTATACCTGTTTTTAGAATAGGCTTTGGTAATTCTTCTCTTGGATCTCTACCAGGTTTCTTAATTTCCTTTATTATATCATTAAGAGTCGGAATTCCTACTTCCAATTCTTTAGCCAAGGACTCTATTCCAATAGTCTTAATTCTATCATCAATATCTGTAAGTTTATTATTTTTTAAATCTTCTTTGTTGTACCCCAGTTTACTCAATAGATCTTTAGCAGCATTATATGACTCTGGATGAACTGCTGTGTTATCTAAAGGCTCCGCGCTTTCCATAACCCTTAAAAAGCCTGCACATTGTTCAAAAGCCTTAGCACCAAGTCTTTTTACCTTTAAAAGCTCTTTTCTGCTCTTAAACTTACCATTTTCTTCCCTGTATCCTACAATGTTCTGTGCTATAGTAGAGTTTATCCCTGATATATATGATAAAAGAGATGGTGTAGCTATATTTAAGTCTACCCCTACATTATTAACGGAATCTTCTACTATTCCACTTAAAGATTCATCAAGCTTTTTAGCAGCTACATCATGCTGATACTGTCCAACGCCTATAGACTTAGGATCTATTTTCACAAGCTCAGCCAGAGGGTCTTGAAGTCTTCTTCCTATAGATATAGCTCCTCTTAAAGAAACGTTTATATCTGGATACTCCTTGGCAGCAAGCTCTGATGCAGAATATACAGATGCACCTGCTTCTGAAACAACTACATAAAAAAGCTCCTTACCCTTCTCAACTTTTACTTCTTTAATGAGCTTTACGATAATTTCTTCCGATTCTCTGCTTGCAGTTCCATTTCCTAAAGATATAACATCTACATTATGTTTGTATACTAAGTCCTTAAGCTTTTTTATAGACTCTTCAACTTGATTTGGTGATGTTGTAGCGTAAACAGTATCTGTATCTAGAAGCTTTCCTGTATCATCTAGTACAGCTATTTTACATCCAGTTCTAAACCCTGGGTCGAAGCCAAGAACAACCTTCCCTTTTATTGGTGCTTGCATTAGGAGAGCTTTTAGATTGGCTTTAAATATCTTTATAGCTCCTTCTTCACCTATTTCCGTAAGTTCTGCTCTTATTTCTCTTTCTATAGATGGGTATATAAGCCTCTTTAATGAATCCTTTATACTTTCCTCTATGTATATATCTGTAACATTATTTTCTTTTAAGCATTTTCTTCTTAGATATGCTATGATTTTTTCCGTATCTACAGTTACTTTAACAGAAAGTATTTTTTCTTTTTCTCCTCTATTGATTGCGAGAATTCTATGTGGTGGTATATTCCTTACAGACTCCTTGTATTCATAGTACATCTCATAAGGTGTAGTTTCCTTACTTTCTCCACTAGTTTCAATAAAACCCTCTCTGTGTATAAGATCTCTAATCCACTTTCTGTACTCAGCCTCATCAGATATAGTCTCACTTACTATATCCATCGCTCCTTGAAGTGCTTCTTCTATAGATTTTACTTCCTTTTCCCCATCTATAAATTCTGCTGCATACTCTCTTATATCACCTTTGAATTGTCCATTCCAAATAACCTCTGCTAGAGGCTTTAATCCTTTTTCCTGTGCAATAATAGCTCTTGTTCTTTTCTTAGGCTTATATGGTCTATATATATCTTCTACTTCTGTTAAGGTTTCACAGTTACTTATAGCTTTCCTTAACTCCTCAGATAACTTTCCTTGCTCATCAATAAGTCTGATTACATCCTCTTTCCTAGTCTCAAGATTTCTCAAGTAAGTTAGCCTTTCAAATAGGTTTCTAAGAGTTACATCACTCATTCCCCCGGTCATTTCTTTTCTATACCTAGCTATGAAGGGTACTGTATTACCTCCGTCTAAAAGCTCAATTACACTTTCAACATCCTTTTTATTTAGTTCCAATTCCTTTACTAGTCTATCTACTATTGTACTCATTCCTACCTCCAGTTATATTATTGTCCTATTATATAATTATGTCCCCTATTTAAGTTTTAATAAATTGATAAATATAATTTCAATAAAACCCTTTAATTTCCTTTTTCAAATTTAATAACTAAAAATATATTACAACAATCATATAGCATTTTGCAAATTAATATATATTTAAGGACATCTGTTTTGTGAGGAGTGGTGTAATGTTAAAAAAACTTTCATATATACTTCTAGTTGTACTATGCACTTTAATTTCTTTCAGTTTTCAAATTTATGTTTCTACTAGTTCTTTTGATGCTAATTCAGTAAAACGGTACATAGAATATCTATCTTCAGATACTCTTAAAGGTAGACTAGCTGGTACTATAGAAAACGACCTAACTGCTATTTATCTAAAGAATGAATTTGAAAAAATAAATCTAAAGCCCTACAAGGATAGTTACTTCCAAAAATTTGACACAGTATATCCATACAAAACTAAAGATAGACCCTATTTAACTATTACTGACTCGCAAGGATTTCTAGTGAAAGAATATAAGTACGGCGTAGACTACAAGGAAGACTTGCTAAACTTTAAAAAGAATAATTTGTCCTTTACCAAAAAGGATAAATTATTGTGGAGCAATGAACATCTTCAGATTCAAAAGGATAATAATAATTTTCTATTTTATACCCCTGAAAGCGATAAATTAAACTTTAGAAGTTCATTTATAAACTCCTCTCCTTTTAGCATGTATATTATGACTACCAAAAACACTATTACCGAGCTGAAGAGCTACCTAAAAGAAGACTATACTATAAATTGCTTTATTCCCTTTGAAACTAAAAAAATATCCTTAAATAATGTTACAGCTTATATTGAAGGCAAGGATGCCTCCGCTCCTCCTATTATTCTTTCAGCCCACTTTGATCACATCGGTTCTGATCTAGCAGGAAATGTATACACCGGAGCTTTGGATAATGCTTCTGGAACTGCTTTTTTATTAGAGCTAAGTAAATATGTACAATCCTTAGGAAAACCTGAAAGAAATATACTGTTTGTAGGATTTAATGCAGAAGAATTTGGATGTCTTGGCTCAAAGGCCTTCGTTGATGAATATAAACATAGTATCAAGGGAAGCAAGGTTATAAACTTTGATATGATTGGCAGCAATAAACCTGTACCTCTTTACATAATGGGAGGCAGCAAAGATACAGAAAAAACAGCGCTTATAAAAGAAACATCGGAGATTTGCTCTAAAAATAAAGTTACTTTTAATTACCTTTTTGAAGATGCCAGCGATCATGAATATTTCAGAAAACAAGGTATCGATGCAATTACTCTTTCTGATTCCGATACCTCTAGAATACACACTCCTAGTGATAAATCTGAGTTCATAAGTAGTGATTCTATTGAAAGATGCTTTAATGTGGTATCAAAAAGTATCATTAAGTATGGCTTTAAAGATAACTGGCTTCTTATTTACTATAGGGAAGTATTCTGGACTTCATTAATTGGAATCATTATATTTTTAGGAGTAAATAAAAAAACAACTTAATATTGCTTATTATATTTTCAAATAAAAATGCTAGGGGTAAAATAAATTATTTTACCCCTAGCACTACTAAATTAGTTGCTATTTTGTTTCAAATATTCACTTATAAACCCATCGATTTCTCCATCCATAACTGCATTTATATTACCTGATTCAACACCAGTCCTATGATCCTTTACAAGGGTGTAAGGTTGAAACACATAGGATCTTATTTGACTTCCCCATCCAATATCCTTCAACTCGCCTGTGAGGTCCTCTATCTTTTCCTTGTGTGCTCTTTCCTTTAACTCTGCTAATCTTGCCTTAAGCATTTTCATAGCTTCATCTTTATTATGGTGTTGGCTTCTTTGATTTTGACATTGAACGATTATACCTGTAGGTATATGTGTTATTCTAATTGCTGATTCAGTCTTATTTACGTGCTGACCTCCAGCACCACCGGCTCTATAGGTATCAATCTTTAAATCCTCTGGCTTTATATCTATATCTTGATTGCTAGTCAGCTCTGGTAAAACCTCCACAGAAGCAAAGGATGTTTGTCTTTTTCCATTTGAGTTAAAAGGGGATATTCTTACTAGTCTATGAATTCCTTTTTCGGCTTTTAGATATCCATAGGCAAACTCTCCAATTATTTTTAAAGTTGCACTTTTTATTCCCGCATCTTCTGCAGAAAGTAATTCTATAGTTTGAACTTTAAATTCATTCTTTTCTGCCCATCTTGTATACATCCTCAGCAGCATTTCTGTCCAATCCTGAGCATCTGTTCCTCCTACACCTACATGAAGGTCTAGTATTGCGTTATTCTTATCATATTCTCCGGATAGAAGAATTTCTATTTTAAATCTGTCAATTTCTCTTCTTAATTCTTCTACTTCTCTTAGTATTTCTTTAGAGGAGGTTACGTCTTCCTCTTCTACCGCCATCTTTGTTAAAAACTCAGAATCCTCCACTCTTTCTTTAAGCTCTATATATTTGTCTAACCTTCCTTTAATAAACCTTTCTTCACCAGTTATCTCTTGGGCCTTACTTACGTCATTCCAAAAGTCTGGTTGCTGCATTATTTTTTGCAACTCTTCTATTCTATTATTAATTTTTTCTATGTCAAAGAGAATCCCTAATTTCTTTTATAGTCTCACTTAATTTGCCTAACTCATTTAGAATCTCCTCTAGCTGGATTAACATTTAAACACACTCCCTTTTACAATTAGAAAATAATCTTATATACTCAATTTAGCTAATACTTATTAAACAAATGTGGTTTTGCTTAAAAGCAAAACCACATTTAATTTATTTATACTTTTATACTACCAGTAATATTACTCAAATCTGCCACAGCAATTTTTATACTTTTTGCCGCTTCCACATGGACAATGGTCGTTTCTTCCTGTTGTCTTCTCTTTCTTGACAGGCTGCTTTTTTATTGAGTCGTCCTCTGCTTGATTTGTATGAGTTTCCTTTACGACTCTTTCTCTCTCTGGAGCTTTTTGTATCTGTACATGGAATAAATACTTAATTGTTTCAACTTTGATATTGTATATCATCTCGTTAAACATTTCGCTTCCTTCAAATTGGTAAGCTTGAGCCGGATCCTGCTGTTTGTAAGCTCTAAGTCCTATTCCTCTCTTTAAATGATCCATATCATCTAGGTGATCCATCCATTTTGAGTCAACAACTCTTAGCAGAATAACTCTTTCTATTTCTCTCATCTGCTCAGCTGTAAATTCCTCTTCTTTTTCAGCATAGATCTTCTCGCCTATCTCTATAAATCTTTCAACAATTTCCTCATTTGTTAGGTTTGCCAATTCTTCTACCTTTACTGTATCAGCAGGTACAAATATATCTTCCATGTAGTCAATAAGCTTAGCTAAGTCATTTTCAAATTCTTCCTCTAGACCTGAAAGGTGAGAGGATACTGCAGAAGATACTAAATCTTTAAACATTGCAATAACTTCTTCTCTTAAATCTTCTCCCTCTAGAACTTGTGATCTTTGTTTGTATATTATTTCTCTTTGCTTATTAATTACATCATCATACTGAAGCAATGTTTTTCTTACGTCAAAGTTATTACCTTCAACCTTCTTCTGTGCATTTTCTATAGCACCACTGACCATTTTACTCTCTATAGCCTCGTCGTCTCCAAGTCCAAGTTTTTCAACTATTCCTTTTAACTTATCAGAACCAAATATTCTCATAAGGTCATCTTCAAGGGAAACATAAAATCTTGATGCACCAGGGTCTCCCTGACGACCAGAACGACCTCTTAACTGGTTATCAATTCTTCTAGACTCATGTCTTTCAGTACCAATAATCTTTAATCCGCCAGCCTCTATAACGCCTTCCCCAAGTTTAATGTCGGTACCACGACCAGCCATATTGGTAGCTATTGTAACCATTCCTTTTTCACCAGCATGAGATATTATCTCTGCTTCTTTTTCATGGTATTTAGCGTTAAGTACCTGATGCGGTACTCCCTTTCTCTTTAGCATATCAGAAATCAACTCTGATTTTTCAATACTTACTGTACCAACAAGAGATGGTTGACCGTTCTTATAAGTTTCAACTATATCTTCAACAATAGCCTTAAACTTTCCTTTTTCAGTTTTATAAACTACATCTGGAAAGTCTATTCTCGCTATTGGTTTGTTAGTAGGAATAACTATTACATCAAGTCCATATATCTCTCTAAATTCATTTTCTTCTGTTAAAGCAGTACCAGTCATACCAGATAACTTACCAAACATTCTAAAATAGTTTTGGTAAGTTATTGTAGCAAGAGTTCTTGATTCTCTTTCTACCTTTACTCCTTCTTTTGCTTCAATGGCTTGATGAAGACCATCACTATATCTTCTACCTTCCATTGCTCTTCCTGTAAATTCATCTACTATTAAAACTTCCCCATCTACAACCATATAATCCTTATCTTTTCTCATTATGTAGTTACCCTTTAAGGCTTGCACTACATGGTGTTGTATTTCCATATTTTCAGGGTCAGCATAATTTTCTAGTTTAAAGAAATCCTCTGCCTTTTTAATTCCTTCCTCTGTAAGGATAACAGCATTTGCTTTTTCATCTATAGTAAAGTCGTCTTCCTTTTTCAATGTCTTTGCAAAATAATCTGCTATTTTATAAAACTCAGTGGACTTTTCTCCTTCTCCTGATATTATAAGAGGAGTTCTTGCTTCATCTATTAAAATTGAGTCAACTTCGTCTACAATTGCAAAGTTTAATCCTCTTTGAACTCTTTCTTCTTTATATATAACCATGTTATCTCTTAAGTAGTCGAAACCAAATTCACTATTAGTTCCATAGGTTATATCACATTTATATGCTTCTTGTCTTTGTGATTGATCTAATTCATGAAGTATTACACCTACTTTAAGTCCTAAAAATTCATATACTGGTGCCATAATATCTCTATCTCTTTTTGCAAGGTAGTCATTAACCGTTACTATATGAACTCCTTTCCCTGTAAGTGCATTTAAATAAGCCGGTGCAGTTGCAACTAAAGTCTTACCTTCTCCAGTTCTCATCTCAGCTATTCTTCCTTGATGAAGAACTATTCCACCTATTAACTGAACTTTATAATGCTTTAATCCCATTGTTCTCCATGATGCTTCTCTAACTACAGCAAAAGCCTCTGGTAGAATAGAATTTAAACTCTCACCTTTTCCAAGTCTTTCTTTAAATTCATCTGTCTTAGCCCTAAGCTCTTCATCACTTAATTGCTGCATTTTAGCATCATATGAATCTATCTTTTCCACGATTGGAAATATTCTTTTTAATTCTCTATCACTATAAGTACCAAATATCTTTTGAAAAATACCCATCTTTTTCATCCTCACCATATCATATTTGTATATACCTTTTAGATTATATCACCTAATCCTTAGCTATTCAACTTTTATAACCTACAGTTCCGTTATAGTTTACAAATTTGCAATATTTATAAGAGCATAATTGTTTTATATTATAATATTTTACATATATTATAGACCTTTTGCAAAGTTAATATTTGTAGCAATTTGTTTATATATACCCTGAAAGGTCAAATTATTGTGTATTTATATAAAAAAGAGGAAGCTTTTGCTTCCTCTTTTTTAGAACTCAGGCTCTATTAAGCCGTAGTTACCATCTTTTCTCTTATATACTACATTTACTTCTTCACTTTCAGCATCTTGATATACAAAGAAACTATGTCCAATAAGTTCCATTTGAAGAACTGCTTCCTCTGCAGACATTGGCTTTACTGCAAATCTCTTAGTTTTTACGATTCTAGGTTCATCGCTATCATCAGTATCTTCTGCATCATCAGGTATAGGCTGTAAAAACCTAACTGAATCTTCACGATATTTTTTTTCTAATTTTGTTTTTTGTTTTCTTAATTGACCTTCTAATTTATCTACAGCTATATCAATTGCTGCATACATATCATCATGAACTTCCTCAGCTCTTAATATTATTCCACCAAAATGAATGGTTATTTCTATTATTTGTCGATTCTTTTCCACACTTAATGTAGCATGTGCTTCGATATGAGGTTTGAAATACTTTTCTAGTTTTGACACCTTTTTCTCTACTACGTTTCTTAATGCAGGAGTAATTTCAATGTTCTTTCCACTTACTGTTATATTCATATTTCCAGCCCCTTCCTTATCCTTGTGATTATTATCACTTTCTCAGGATATGTTTTATATCATAAACTAGGTTTTATGGATATAATTTTATTTTTTGTTAACTCTATTTTAATACGGTTTGAATTAAAATACAAGAGAAACAAGTGCGAATTAACAAAATATTATAGAAACTTTTATTATTATCTTTTAAAATTATTTATCCATTTTATTTTTTACTTACAATAATATTATGTTCAAAACTTAAAAAAAAATTAAAGTTCTTGATGTAAAACATCAAGAACTTTAATTTGAAATATCAAGTTAGTTGACCTGGTCTTTGACCCCACACTCGCCTGCTGGAACTCTTGCTACTCGGAATTAACCTCTCACTACCCATTCTCTCGTCTTAAAACGGCAGGACTTACCTCTAAACCGCACCATGCTCATTAAATATTTTATCTAACTTACGTGGATCGTTTTGCTTGCGACTAGCATCGATTTTCAACCACAAACCTAACTTAATATAATAAATTATACCTTACTTTTTGCTGCAGTCAATATGGTAATTTTTTTTGCACCCTTTTTCATTAACTGATCTGCACAGCTAAACGCTGTAGCACCAGTGGTTATAACGTCGTCTACCAGTAAAATATTTTTATTTTTTACATTAATTTTATCTATAACATCAAAACTTTCCTGCACATTATTCCATCTTTCATTACCACTTAATCCTATTTGATCTTTGGTGTCCTTTATCTTACAAAGATAGCTAACTAATGGTTTATTCAATGCGTCTCCTATTGTTTTCGCTAAATACTTACTTTGATTATATCCTCTCTTTTTTAAAGACTTTTTACTCATGGGAATATATGTTACAGCATCAAATTCAATTTTTTCTTTTTCGATTCTCTTTATCATGTAATTAGCAATTGTTTCCCCTGCTCTAAAATTACTTTTATATTTTAACATTAGCACAAGCTCCATCATTCCACCTGAATAGTATGATATACTATAGCAATTAAAACTAGTGCCATGTCTTTCAACTTGAAAAGCATCTTCACAGAATCTTATTCGTTCTTCACAGTCATTGCACATAAAACCTTCTCCAAATAAGTCCTGCCCACAGAGAACACAATTTTCATCTGTTGAGTAAATGACTTGAAGTACACAGTCCCATAGAAATCTTAAATTTTTAACAATCCCATTTCCCATGCCTCTTTATTAAAATTTCTAGTTATATCCTTAGCTTTTTCCATATCTCTGGTTTCTTCATTTGCCAAAAATATAACCTCTCCTTTCCACTCTTTTTCTCCTCTTCCAACGCTAGCACAGAAGTATATTAGCTTTTTGTAGTTAAATTCAAAGTCATCTGCAAAGTAGACCATAACATCTGCATTTTCTACCTTAGAAAGAACTTCTTCAAATTCGTTGGTAACAATCACCATTCTCTTTATCTTTGTAAAGTTTGAAATTAATTTTTTATCAGATTTACCTTTAATGAAGGGAACTATGTTTTTGCTAATATTTTTGCAATAATTTTTCATGTAAAGATATACATTTTCTACCTTTTCTTCATCTGGAACACATATAATAACTTTTCTATTAGAATTTATAGACCACTTCAAATAATCATATATGACAAATGGGATATCCTTACTTATATCAATTCTAGTCAGTATGGTTCTTGGCTCAATTATAGGAATTTTAGCATCTTTTACAGGTATAAGTATTTCCCTCTCATTTCTGAATAGACCCTCAATAGAGTAATATATTATTTTAGTGTTTTCATTACACATTTTGGACACTAAATCTAATACTTCATACTTACTATAAGTGGGAAAACTCCTTATATCATCATATATGACAAGATCAAACTTTTCTTTCAACTTAATCGCATTAGCAAAGTCGCACACTTTTAGTCTAGAATTCACATTTGCCTTTGATGTTCTCACATAAGAATAGTCTCTAAAATTTGTTCTTCTTTTTATAAGTTCTAATATATTTATATTATCCGGGTATTCATTGGTAATATAAACTACAGACTTTTCATTTTTTACGTAATATAATATTATTTCCAAAAAAATTTCTGGTGAGTTATAGGGAAGTGACACTACGTTTAAAAAGCGTTCATTTCCAATGCCCCAATTTAGTATATTCTCACTAACCTTATCTTTTTCTTCAGTTAAGCTTTTCCTCTTGAACAATAACATTATCTTCACTCTCCATTATATCCACTATTCTATGTTTTAATAATGAATATCTATCAAAGCTTTTATTATTATCTACCATAGACTTAACAGCCTTTATGTCTCCTACTAGAACCACCAATTGTTTTGCCCTAGTTATAGCTGTGTAAAGCAAATTTCTATTCATTAATAGTGGTGGTCCCATGAATACAGGTATAACAACTACTGGGAACTCACTTCCTTGACTTTTATGTATGGTTATAGCATAAGCTAAATCAATTTCATCTAGATAAACATTGTCGTATATTATCTTTCTCTCTTCATCAAAAATTACTGCTACAGTTTGTTTCTCTTCATCTATGTCCTCTATATATCCAACATCACCATTAAAAACTCCTACTCCTTCTTTTTCACCGTCTCCAGCTATCCTTGACCACTTCAAGGAGTAATTATTCTTAGTCTGCATTATCTTATCCCCAACTCTAAATATCATATCCCTAAATTCTTTTTCCTTCTTCTCACTATCTTCAGGGTTTAATATATGTTGAAGTTTTTTATTTAAGTTAGATACTCCTAAAACTCCTTTTCTCATAGGAGAAAGAATTTGAATATCCTTTGTTTTGTTCCATTTTTTATTAAAGTTAGGCAACCTGCTATCTATAAGTGCTATCAGCGTATCCATTATTTTATTTTGGTCATCACATTTTATAAAATAAAAATCTTTATCCTTTTTATTAAATACAGGCAATTCTCCTCCATTAATTTTATGAGCATTTACTACAATCATGCTTTCCTCAGACTGCCTGAAAATTTCTTTTAGTTTAACTATCTTTATACAGTTACTCTCAATTAAGTCCCTAAGTACGTTTCCCGGACCTACTGATGGAAGCTGATCCACATCTCCTACAATTATAACTCTAGTTCCTAAGGATACAGCTTTGAGAAGATTATTCATAAGAACAATGTCTATCATTGATGCCTCATCTATCATAATCACATCACATTCTAACGGAGCCTCTTCACCTCTTGAAAAAAGTAGATTCTCATTTTCTTCACTTATTCCCATCTCTAGAAGCCTATGAATAGTTTTTGCCTCTCTGCCTGTTGCTTCTGTCATTCTCTTTGCTGCTCTTCCTGTAGGAGCTCCCATATAAACCTTAAGATTTGCTTTTTCAAAAATTTCAGTTATGCAATTTATTATAGTGGTTTTACCTGTGCCAGGACCTCCTGTGATAATTTCAATTCCATTTTCTACTGCTCCTCTTATCGCTTCCTTCTGAGAGGGTGCAAACTTTATATTATTTCCTGACTCAAAAAGGCTTATTTCTTTATCAACATCTATATCCATATCATCATAATTACTTAACGCTAGGGAAAGTATCTTTTTTGTAACTCCTAATTCGCAATAGTAATATGGAATTGAGAATACACATATCTTGTTATCAACCTGCTCTAATTTTATCTTGCCATCAATTTGTGCATTGTATATATTTTCTTCAATTATTTCTTTAGTAACCCCAAGAGTATCAATTCCATCCTTAATCAATATCTCCAAAGGTATATAGGTATTACCCAATGCACAAAACTGATTTATCAGATATTTTATTCCACTTTGTATTCTAAAAGGAGAGCTAGGTTCTATTCCCAAACTTCTTGCAATCTTATCCGAAGTTTTAAATCCTATTCCAGAAATCTCTTCAGTTAACACATATGGATTTTCCTTTACAATTTTTATTGAATCTGCTCCAAACCTTTTATGTATCTTTACGCACTGATTAGGTGAAACTCCATAAGTTTGAAAGAAAATCATCATATTTCTAATTTCATACTGCTTAGAATAAGATTCACATATTAATGCTATCTTTTTTTTGCCTATCCCATCTATCTCTTTCAATCTTTCTATATTATTATCCAAAATCTCTAAGGTTTTTTCTCCAAACTTTTCAACAATCTTTTTTGCAGTTACAGGTCCTATCCCGGATATTATTCCAGAGGCCAAATATTTTTCTATACCTACAGTAGAACTTGGTACAATCTCTTCACAGGATATTACCTTAAATTGCTGACCAAAATTCGGATGTAATACCCATTCCCCAGACAGTCTTAAGTTTAAGTTTTCTGATATATAAGGTATGCAACCTACTATTGTTATGTTTTCTTTTTCGGACTTAATCCTTGCTACTACATAACCATTTTCCTCATTTTGAAATATTATATCTTCTACAATACCCTGTACTTCCTGCATAAGATCTCTCCTAATTTTTTTAGTTATTTCCTATTTCTTTTCTTCATTATAATTATAACATAAACTATTCACCATTCACTGTTAATTCTTAGCTAATAAAAAGCTCTTATGCATATGCATAAGAGCTTTTTATTATAAGTATTTCTTTATATCTTCAACCTTGCTTAAAGCTTCCCATGGAACATTAACATCAGTTCTTCCGAAGTGTCCATAAGCTGCTACTTGTCTGTAAATAGGTCTTCTTAAGTCTAATTCTTTAATTATAGCTGCTGGTCTTAAATCAAATACCTTATTAACTATATCTATTATCTTGTTCTCTTCAATTTTTCCTGTTCCAAAAGTGTCTACAGTAATAGATACAGGCTTAGCAACTCCTATAGCGTAAGCTACTTGTATTTCTAGCTTATCTGCAACACCCGCAGCAACTAGGTTCTTAGCAACCCATCTTGCAGCATATGCAGCTGATCTATCAACCTTTGTTGGATCTTTTCCTGAGAAAGCTCCACCACCATGTCTACCATATCCACCATATGTGTCTACTATTATTTTTCTTCCAGTTAAACCAGCATCTCCTTGTGGTCCTCCAACAACGAATCTTCCTGTTGGGTTTATAAAATACTTAGTTGTATCGTCTAAAAGTTCAGCTGGAATTATAGGATTTATTACATGTTCTAATAAATCCTTCTCTATTTGCTCACGAGTCACTTCCGGATCATGCTGAGTAGAGATTACGATTGTGTCAACTCTAACTGGTTTGTCATTTTCATATTCTACAGTAACCTGTGTCTTTCCATCCGGTCTTAAATAAGTTAAAGTTCCATTCTTTCTTACTTCTGATAATCTTCTTGAAAGCTTATGAGCTAAGCTTATTGGCATAGGCATATATTCAGGTGTCTCATTTGTAGCAAAACCAAACATCATACCTTGGTCTCCAGCACCTATTGCTTCCATTCTATCCATTTCACCCATTTTAGATTCAAGAGCTTCATCTACTCCCATAGCTATATCAGATGATTGCTCATCTATAGAAGTAAGTACAGCACAAGTATCACAGTCAAACCCAAACTTAGCTCTTGTGTATCCTATTTCTTCTATAGTTTTTCTAACTATTCTTGGGATATCTGCATAACAATTAGTTGATATTTCTCCCATAACCATAACCATTCCAGTAGTAACTGATGTCTCACAAGCAACCCTTCCATTTGGGTCTTTTTCTAATATACTATCAAGAATAGCATCTGAAATTTGATCACAAATTTTATCTGGATGTCCTTCTGTAACTGATTCAGACGTAAATAGCCTTCTCATATTTATCCCTCCGTTTTATTATATCAAAAATAAAACCTCTTCTATTAATAAGAAGAGGTTAATAAACTTAACAACTCTCTTATCTCGCAGTCAACGCTGCAGGAATTGGCACCTTAGCATAAAGCTGGTTGCCGGGTTTCATCGGGCCCTGTCCCTCCGCCTCTCTTGATAAGAGTATTATTCATATTTTAATTATGTATTATACATTTAGTACATATTATGTTAAAAAAATAAAACACCTTTAAGTGCTTTATTTATGGTGGAGGAGGACGGATTCGAACCATCGAAGTCACTGACAACAGATTTACAGTCTGCCCCCTTTGGCCACTCGGGAACTCCTCCATATTTTTTTTTTGGTGCTGGCAGCAAGAATCGAACTCGCGACCTACTGATTACAAGTCAGTTGCTCTACCTGCTGAGCTATGCCAGCTAATTTAATTAAGTTTTTAATGGTGGGCACAACAGGGATCGAACCTGTGACCCCCTGCTTGTAAGGCAGGTGCTCTCCCAGCTGAGCTATGCGCCCTTAATTTATGGTGGAGGAGGACGGATTCGAACCATCGAAGTCACTGACAACAGATTTACAGTCTGCCCCCTTTGGCCACTCGGGAACTCCTCCATATTTTTTTGGTGCTGGCAGCAAGAATCGAACTCGCGACCTACTGATTACAAGTCAGTTGCTCTACCTGCTGAGCTATGCCAGCTAATTATTTGTTTTGTCTTTGGTTTGTTTTTCAACGCCGCTGACATGGATTATTATATAACGACACCATATTATTTTCAAATTCGATTATAGCCCCTTTAGTGAATTCTAGTTGATTTTCCTCCATGTACCTTCAATTACCTCAATATAACTCACGTAATCATTTTTTAAATGCAGATTATTTACTATTGAAATGTTGGCGAATTCACAACTAGAAATGCTTTGAAACCACCGTTGATTTATGCTTGAACTAGCCCTTTACCAAAGCAGTATCTAGAGGATTCAGCGATAAAGCTCCTATATATTTCCACTAAAATACCAGAAACTATTCTGGCGCTACTGCTCTACAATGTCCTCACCTAAAAATTTATTTGCCACATCTTTTACCTTTTCATAATCTTTATCAGATAGCCTCTGATTAAGTAGTTTTAATGCGCTTTTTATATCTTTATTGCTGCCACTAGAAAGATACTCCTTTACTTTTTCATAGTCAACAACAGACAATTTACTGGCTGTTAAGAGTATTTTTGTTTTATCAGAGCTACTTAAGTTAACCTTATCCTTTGATGATACAGTATTAAAAACAGGTATATCTTCCTTTTTTATCTCACCATTCTTATTATATCCCTTGCTTATACTAGATTTGTTATCTTTACCAAAGTTATCACTCTTATTAACCACATCTTTCTTGTCTTCTTTTCCATAATCAACTTTATCTTGACCAAAAAAGTCTATTTTATCCTCTTCTATTTGCCTAGCTAAAGAATCCATCTTAATTTTTTTATAGCTATCGCTTATAACCACTGACTCAATATTATCTTTACTTTTGAGCAACTCACTTATATCTTGATTTTCAGCTGGTTTTTTTTCATCTTCTTTACTTACCTTTTTATTATTACTGCTTTCTTCAATGGTATCTACTATTAGGTTTTTATACATATAAATTTTATCTGAACACAGCATAATAAATACACATATAATAGTTGATGAAACTATTGCTAATATTTGTACTCTCTTATTCATATAACACACCTTCCTTGCATCATATTATTATCCCACTAAATAAATTTTTTATTCTTTTTCCCTTAATATTTCATAACACATCTTCATATAAATTATTAAGGAGGTGTATCTATTGAATAAGGTAAAAGCTAACTACAAGAATCCACTAGCATATTATGAAATTGCATACTTTTTAAAAGACTATATTAACGAGGATACAATTATAGTATGTATTGGCACTGATAGATGTATAGGGGATTGTCTTGGTCCCTTAATTGGAACCTTACTTACATCTAAAAACTTTCCTCTTCCTGTATATGGTACAATTTCAGATCCAATACATGCTTTAAATATTGATAGAAAATTAGATGAAATTAAACTTCTGCACCCTCATAGTAACATAATAGGTATAGATGCATGTCTTGGTGATTCGGAGAGCATAGGAGAAATTCAGGCGAGAGACTACCCTGTACATCCCGGCAAAGGCGTTGGCAAGTCTCTACCAAATGTCGGTGAGACCTCTATCATAGGTATAGTGGACTCCAATGATAATGACGAAATATTTAATACTAGTAATATTAGATTAAACTTAGTATTAAGCATGGCCAAGGTTATTACCCATAGCCTAGTTCATTCATACTATCTTTATAACTCTTCTAAAATATTATAAATAAAAAGCAAAATCCTTAATAATTCGTAGGATTTTGCTTTTTATTTTAATCTATTAAAGTTATATCGTCTCCAATAAAAGTAACTTCCATTTTATCTAGATATTCTAATACTTTACCTGTTCCTAGAGCTACACAGGATACCGCATCTTCTGTTACATACACTGGTACCTTGGTAACCTCTTGTATAAGCTCACTAAGCCCACTAAGCAAGGCCCCTCCACCAGTCATAACTATTCCTTTATCAGCTATATCTGCTGCTAACTCTGGTGGTGTTTTTTCTAGTACAGCATGAGTCGTTTCTGCTATTGCATTTACAGTTTCCTTTAAAGCTTCCCTCATTTCATCTGAGGATACAGTTATATTCTTGGGAAGACCTGAGATCAAGTCTCTTCCTCTTATTTCCATAACTACTTTTTCTCTATCAAATGCAGAACCTATATTTATCTTTAAATCCTCTGCAGTTCTTTCACCAATCATTAACTTATGTTCTTTTCTTATATATCTCATTATAGCTTCATCAAACTTGTCTCCTGCAACCTTTATAGATGATCTTACAACTATTCCTCCTAAAGAAATAACTGCAACATCAGTAGTCCCTCCTCCAATGTCAATAACCATATTTCCGCTTGCTTTTGTGATATCTAGACCAGCACCTATAGCTGCTGCCAGTGGTTCTTCTATTAAAAACACTTTTTTTGCACCAGCATTCTTAGCCGCATCAATAACAGCTCTTTTCTCAACCTCTGTAGCTTCACAAGGAACACAAACCACTACTCTTGGTGCAGACATTCTTTTCTTTCCACAAGCCTTAGATATAAAATATTTTAACATTTTTTCAGTTATATCATAATCAGATATAACCCCATCCCTCAAAGGACGAATTGCTACAATGTTTCCAGGTGTTCTACCTATCATTTGCCATGCTTCTTCGCCAACAGCTAGTACCTTATTTTTATTCCTATCTATTGCAACAACCGAAGGTTCTTTTAATATTACTCCCTTACCCTTAATGTATACAAGCACTGTAGCTGTACCTAAATCGATTCCCATATCGGTTCCTATACTAAAAAACATTCCCTTTTTCACTCCTACTCTTCCCCAACTTTTTCTAATAAAAGCAAGAAATTTGTCTATTTTTATTATCTATATAGTTTAATTATAATCGGAATGTTTTTAACCTTCAATAGCTTTATACTTTAATTTAGTTGCCTTGCCACCTCTTATGTGTCTTTCTGCTTTATTATAATCTAATATTATTTTAGCTTCTTCCGCAATTTGAGGATTTATTTTAGGTAACCTTTCTGTCATATCTTTGTGTATGGTACTTTTACTTACTCCAAAAACCTTGGCTGTTTTTCTTATTGTAGCTTTTGAACCTATGATATACTTTGCAACTTCTAAAACTCTTTCTTCAATGTAATCTTTCAAAGTGGTACCTCCTTAATCCTTCTATATTTATAAATATGCTGTTTAGCATTCTTAAATTCATTGTATGAGCCATTTTCCGATAAACTTCTCGGAAAATGGCTAAATATTAATATTTTAAGTATTTACTTGGATCAACATAGTCTTTGCCCTTCAATATAGCAAAGTGTATATGATCTCCATACTTCTCATAAGCTGCTCTTAATGTAGTTTTACCAACAGTACCTATAGTTGCTCCCTTAGTTATTGTCTGACCTTTTGTAACCTTAACTTTTGGGTCTAAGTTAGAATAAACTGTTTTCAATCCATTTTGATGGTTTATAGTAACTTGAACTCCATCCTGTGTAACACTACTAACCTCTTCCACTTTTCCATCTGCTACAGCAAATACAGGCTTTCCTAAATCAGCCTTTATATCATATCCAAGGTTTGGTCTATAACTTCCTGTAGAGTCCCAATATACAGGATCCTCTGAATATACTCTTGCTACACTTCCTTCTACTGGTTTTTGGAATGTAACAGTTACTGAGTTAGAAACTCCTTTTGATACCGCATCATTTTTAGAAACATTTGTTTCGGTTTTGGTACTTTTCTTTACTTGAAGAGCATTATCATAATTTAAAGAAGGTTCATTTCCAGCCTTAGCCACTTCTTGATTTGATTTTTCTTGTGATATATTTTGATGGCTAGCTGGTGTATTGTCTACATGCTTATTGTTTTTTGCTGTTAAAACAGCCACTGTAGCTACAACACATAAGCATACAAACAATATTACATAGAATCCCTCCTTCTTAAAAAAGTTTAGTGTTTTGTTTAAAAATTTTTTGTCCATACGAACACCTCCTTTTTGTAGTTTGTCCAGAGAGTAGTAAAAAATACATAATTTGCAAAAAATTTTTTCTATTATTTTCATGTTTTTTTGACAAAACAAAAAAGGAGTAAAACTCCCTAAAGTTATTACTCCTTCAACTTACTTTGTGATTGCCTAGTGTCCAGTAAAGGTAAACACAGCTTAAACAAACGCTACTTTATTGTGTATTAATTTTTTTAATATCTATACCGCTATAGTAATGCTTTAATATATCTTGATATCCTTTACCTTGCTTTCCCATTGCATTAGCTCCCCACTGACTCATTCCTACACCGTGTCCATATCCTACGCAGTTAATTTCTACTGTATTCACATTAAACTTAATGCTAAAATTAGCTGAATTCAATCCCATAATGCTTCTGAACTTACTTCCAGACATTGTCACCTTACCAACCTTGATGGTTTTTACCGCACCACCCTCTGTCCTGTTTACTATAGTCACCTGATTTTTTACTGTTGCAAGTGTCAATCCTGAACTTGAGTATTGTGAGTCTATCTTATTTATGAATTCTTTATAGGATAACTTGACCGTACTTTTAAACTTTGGTGCTACTTCCTCGCCAGGACTGCTTACACTCTTCAAGTATGGTATATCCTGTGAAAAAGCATCCATGCCATCCTCTGTTTTACCACTGCTGATAGCGAAGTAATATGGCTCCATAACAAGCTCTCCATCAATAGTTAGAATTTCTCCTGAGGTCTGCTTTACTGCATCAGTAATTTTGCTCCAATACTCATCTCTTTTACTTTTAGGCCACGAACTTAACCTTTCTTCTTTATTCATAAATACCTGACATTGAACAGTATCACAAACATTAGCTCCTGTATTACTCTTATAACTCCTTCCACCGTAATCCTCCATATGTGCAAGCCCAAAGGTTCTAGCGGCAACTGCTTGAGCTTTTAAGGCTTCTAATGAAAATTCTGCAGGCATCTCTGCTGCAACAACACCTATTACATAGTCTTCAAGCAACATCTTCTCTACTTTATTCTCCTTAGTTATGTAAACTTTAATCACAGGTTCACCACTAGTTTTATTAAATACTATATTATTTGATCTCATTAAAAACTTAGGTATAATTGATTTGCTAAAAGCACCTTCACCTTGTCCTACACCTACCATAATGAAAGATAGAGCTACTATAAAAATAACACCCATTAATATTACTATAAAAAATCTCTTTAAGTGTATTGAAATTGTTACTCTCCTCATATCTTACCCCCCGACAATCTTTAGTGAAATATAGTATAAGTTTATTTTTGATTGTCTAAAAATATTACTACCATATTACAAAACCATAACCAACTTAAAAACTAAAGCTTGTTTATTTAAAGATCATCTAAGGTAATTCTCCTTATACAAAACTGGTATCGCCGCTGCTATAAAGATCATACCCATAAAAGCAGGTGCAGCATGACCAAGTGATACATAGATTTGGCCTCCAATGATAGGCCCAATCATTCTTGCTAAAGCTTGGATAGACTGGCTACCTCCTTGAACCCTTCCTTGTTCACTGGAATCAACAGATTTGGAGAGCATCCCATTGAATGAAGGCCCAAATATCGAGTCACCAAAACCAAATATAAACATTCCTGCGACAAAAAGAGGATAAAATGAGAACAAAGCAGATAACGCAATGAGACTGTAACCTATAATCTCCGAAGCCATTCCAAGAATTGCTATCTGTTTATCACTAAATTTTATCAAAAGCTTTGGCATTATGAACCCTTGTGAAATGATGTCTTGAAAGCCCATAATTGAAAACATAAGTCCAATTAGTGCAGGCTGAAAGCTGAAAGTATCCATTGTAAATTGTGAAAAAATCGCCTGTAAAGATCCGTTAGGTACCCAAAGTAAGAACGCTGAAATAAGTAGCCTTTTTAAGCTTTTCATGGAAAGTACCTTTGCAAGTTGTGTAAATGGATTCAGTCTTACAAAGGTAATCTCTTTCAGTCTACTATCCTTGTCAAGGCTCTCAGGCATAAAAAAGAATCCATAAACAACATTCACTAAAGTAATTATTGCTCCAAAATACATGGGTACAAAATAACCAAACTTGGCAAGTAATCCGCCTAGAGTTGGACCAATGACGGTGCCCACACCTACAACTGCACTCACCCATCCAAAGTATTTTGTTCTCTGCTTTGGAGGAATGATGTCTGCAAAATATGCGAAGATAGTGCTTATGGTCCCGCCTGTTATACCTTCTATTATGCGCCCAGCAAATAGCACCCATAGAGCTCCTCCTATGCCAAAAACTAAGTACCCAATTGCGGAACCTAAAAGGCATACTAAGAGCAATGGACGACGGCCATATTTGTCGCTCAAAGCTCCAAGTACGGGGGCCGCAAAAAACATGCAGACTGCATAAACAGAGGTCAGCATTGTAACAACTATAGCTTGTTCTCCTGGGCTACTTGTATAAGGCTGCACTAAGAATGGTACGACCGGCGCTATGATACTGAAGCCTATTCCGCAAAGAAATACAGAGATAATACCGAATACTAAAGCGTGCTTATCCACGATTTGTTCTGTGTTATGTTCATTATGTGATTTAAATATGGACATTTAAATTCTCCCCTCAAAAGTTATAATTTTGTTTCCTTGGAAACATATTTATAATATCGCATTTTTGTTTCCCAGTCAACAAAAAGTAAAAATAAAAAATGCAGCCTGTTCTCAATAGAGCTTAGCTGCCTGTGGTTTCATTTTCATTATTCAAATTTATTCCGACTTAATATCTACACCTAGTTTCTTTATTTCTGCATCTAAATGGTTACTATAATTTTCTACGAAGCTAAGCATACCATCAAACTGTTCCTCAGTTACCTGATCAAATACGGCTTTATCCCTCTCTTGAAACTCTTTGTGCAGTTCCTCATGGACTTTATAAATTTTTTGCCCTTTTTCAGTAAGCTGGAAATAAATTTCTTTCTTGTTATCCGGTTTCTGGTAGCTTTCGATAATGCCTTTTTCTATGAGTTTCTTGGTCATTTTACTTATGGCGCCCCTAGTCATATAAAGAGACTCCGCAAGTTTTGTCACGTTAGAATCTACATTTCTTCCAATGCATTCGATGTAATGTACTTCAGAAGGCTTATAATCTTTAAGACTTTCTTCCATCTTAAACTTATTAAGCCAGGCCATTTTGTTAAATAACTCCCTGAAAACCATCATCACCTGTTCTTCTTTGTTCATGACCTTCCTCCCATCTATTGGTGCATTAACAATATTATATTAAACTTTTGTTTCTATTTCAACAATATTAAAGTGCTTATTTTAGCTATTGAGCTATATGTGAAAAACAGGCTGAGAGAAGGTATTCTTAATAACCTTCTCCTTCATAGCATATACCATTATACCACTGATATCTACTCTACTCTTTCAATATCAGCACCTAATCCTTGAAGTTTTTTCTCTATATCTACATATCCTCTATCTACATGATAAATATCTGTAACCTGTGTTTCTCCTTCTGCCGACAAGCCGCATAATATAAGGGCAGCGCCAGCTCTTAAATCTGTAGCCCTAACCTCTGCACCGGTAAGCCTATCTACACCTTCTATAACAGCACTCCTGCCATCAATTTTTATATTAGCTCCCATTCTTTTCATTTCGGTAGCATGCATAAATCTATTTTCAAATATTGTCTCTGTAACAATGCTAGTGCCTTGAATTGTACATAATAATGCTGTCATCTGCGATTGCATATCTGTAGGAAAACCTGGATAAGGCATAGTTTTAATGTCTACAGGTTTTAATCTTCCAGTGCCATCTACAATCATGCTATCTCCATTAACCTTTATTTTCACTCCTGTTTCAGTCAGCTTAGCAATTATAGGTTTTAAATGCTCCTCGTTAATACCATTAATTTTAATCTTGCTTCTTGTTATTGCAGCTGCAATCATAAAAGTTCCTGCCTCTATTCTGTCACATATAGGTTTATGTCTTGTTCCTTTCAAGTTTTTCACACCAATTATACGTACTGTATCTGACCCAGCTCCGATAACATTAGCACCCATACTATTTAAGAACCTTCCTAAATCTTCGATTTCAGGCTCTTCTGCTGCATTTTCTATTATAGTTTCACCTTCTGCCATTACTGCAGCCATCATTATATTTTCTGTTGCTCCTACAGAGGGAAAATCTAAGTATATCTTACTTCCTATTAACTTTTTTGCATAGGCCTCTACATAACCATGACCTACATTTACTTCAGCACCAAGAGCACTAAAACCTTTTAAATGCAAATCTATAGGTCTTGTTCCTATGTTACACCCACCAGGCAGCGAAAGTTTAAACTTTCCAAACCTTGATATCATAGGTCCCATAATCAAAAAAGATGCCCTCATTTTTTTTACCAAATCACTTGAAGGATCACACTCTTCTATATTGGAGCTATCGATTATTATTCTGTTACTACTTCTGTTTATATCTATACCTGCACAAATAGTTCTAAGTACATCACTTATGACAAAAACATCTTCTAACATTGGCGCATCATCTATTATACACTTACCACCACTTAGTATACAGCCAGCAATAATAGGCAGCACAGAATTTTTAGCAGTACTAATATTTACCTCACCTTTTAACTCGTTTCCTCCTCTAACTACTATTTTGCTCATATCTTTCCTCCATTCACCATTGCTAATATGTTACAATTAATTCAGGTGTACCTATAATTATATAATTACCTGAAGAGTATTTACATACGGCGTAATTAAAGTCTATCAATTTACCATTGCTTTTAATTGAATTATATTGCTTTGTGTAAGCGGTAGTACTGTATCCATTTTCTATGGAAACAGTATCTATATTAGCTACTCCATAATCCTTTAAAACATTTAATATCTGTTCATTTACAATTTTTATATCACTGTTTTCTACTTTACCTTTTAAGTATTCATAGTATTTAATATCTATGTACTGATTCCCTATAGATTTCTGCAATTTGCTTTTTAACTCACTTAAGGAATTCTTCCTTTCACACTTCACGATATTCACCTTTACAATGTTATGATTTTCATATTGCATTGTTTCTATGTAACCCTTTACACTATTTTTTCCAAATTCTACGCAATAAGTTTGCTCATTTTTTAATATACTGCTATTCCAACCATCGTAAAAATCTAAACCCTTTAATATTTGACCTACGATATTTTCTCTATTCATATCTGTTGTAAATACTGCTGTAACACCACATTCCTCTATATTGCTGTTAGTTCTTGCTAAAATTTCACTGAATAAATCTACCTTTCTACTATTTACTGATAACTCAGTAATAAACAAAAAAAACATCATCATAGGTATAATTGTAACCATAAGAACCTTTTTCTTCATTTTAGCTGCTCTAAGATATTATTTATCTAGAGCTTGTCACCCCCTTATCTTCCCTATTAAATTATGGACAATTATTCCAAAACTTATTCAGGAATAGGGAGTCTTTATTGCTTTACTTCCTGTAAATATATTATTAATATATAACCTAACTATGAAAAGTGTGACTACTTTATAAAATAGTTTGACGCAAAAAAATAACACAAGACCTATGTCTTATGTTATTTATAGCTATTATCTAGTAATATTAAATTTAGATTAATTTTTTTCTTGCTAAAGCTCTAGAAAGTGCTAGTTCTGCTCTCTTAACATCTATATCTTGTTTATTATTAAGCCTCTCCTCAGCTCTTTTTCTAGCTTCTTCAGCTCTGTTAGCATCTATCTCTTCTGGCCACTCACAGGTATCACACAGAATTCTAGCCTCATTATCTTTTACCTCTAGTATACCTGTTGATGTAAATGCCTTAAGCTTTTTACCACCTTTTTCAGTAATCTCTGTAACGGAAGGTCTTAAGGTTGTTACTAAAGGCATGTGATCTGGAAGTATTCCTATACCACCTTGAGTGCTTTCAGTTACTATTTCTGTAACCTCACCAGTATAAAATTCCCTTTCAGGAGTAAGGATAGTTAACTTTAAAGCATCCGCCATATTAATCTCCTTCTCGCAATATAATTTTATTATATATATAAAGTTAGACAGTAAACCGTCTAACTTTATAGTAATTTATTAACTTTCCATCATTACTTTTGCTTTTTCAACAACTTCTTCTATAGTTCCTGCAAATAGGAATGCTGCTTCTGGTAAATTATCATACTTACCATCAAGTAGTTCTCTAAAGCTTCTTACTGTTTCTTTTATAGGTACATATGCACCTTTCATTCCAGTAAATTGCTCAGCAACAGTAAATGGCTGTGATAAGAATCTTTGAATTCTTCTAGCTCTTATAACTACTAGTCTATCTTCTTCTGAAAGCTCATCTACACCAAGAATTGCTATTATATCTTGTAATTCTCTATATCTTTGAAGTATGTGCTTAACATCTGAAGCTACTGTATAGTGCTCCTCTCCTACTACTCTTGGGTCAAGAATTCTTGAACTTGACTCTAGAGGGTCAACTGCTGGATATATTCCAAGCTCTGATATGGATCTTGAAAGAACCGTTGTAGCATCAAGGTGAGCGAAAGTAGTTGCTGGTGCTGGGTCAGTTAAGTCATCCGCAGGTACGTATACAGCCTGAACAGATGTAATTGATCCATGCTTTGTGGATGTTATTCTCTCTTGAAGAGCACCCATTTCAGTTGCAAGTGTAGGCTGGTATCCAACGGCACTTGGTATTCTTCCTAGTAGTGCTGAAACCTCTGAACCTGCTTGCGTAAATCTGAATATATTATCTATAAATAGCAACACGTCCTGGCCTTGATCTCTGAAGTACTCTGCCATAGTAAGTCCTGTTAACGCAACTCTCATTCTCGCTCCAGGCGGCTCATTCATCTGACCGAATACTAGTGCAGTCTTGTCAATAACTCCAGATTCTTTCATTTCATAATAAAGGTCATTACCTTCTCTTGTTCTTTCTCCAACACCTGTGAATACAGATAATCCACCGTGCTCTTTAGCTATATTATTTATAAGCTCTTGAATAAGAACTGTTTTACCAACTCCGGCTCCTCCGAATAGTCCTATCTTTCCACCTCTTTGATATGGTGCTAAAAGGTCTATAACCTTTATACCAGTCTCAAACATTTCCGGCTTAACAGATTGATCTTCAAAGCTTGGTGCTGGTCTGTGGATAGGATAGTATGTTTCTGCAACAACCTCTCCTGCCTCATCAATTGGCTGTCCTAGCATATTAAAAAGTCTTCCTAAAACTGGTTCTCCAACAGGTACAGATATTGCAGATCCTGTATCGACTGCATCCATACCTCTTTTTAAACCATCTGTAGATTCCATAGAAATAGTTCTAACTATATCGTCCCCTATGTGCTGAGCAACCTCAGTTATAAGCTTTTTATCTCCAAGAGCTATTTCTATACAGTTGTATATATTAGGAAGGTGTTCTGTACTGAATTTTATATCTACTACAGGTCCTATAACCTGAACAACTTTGCCCACATTTGGCATTAGTGTCCCTCCTTACTTTTGAGCTTCGGCCCCTCCGACTATTTCGGATATTTCTTGAGTTATGGCACCTTGTCTTTCTCTATTGTACTTAAGATTTAACTTATCCAATAACTCATTTGCATTTTTTGTTGCTCCATCCATAGCAGCCATTCTAGAACCCTGTTCGCTTGCTTTTGCATGAAGCATATAATTTAATATCTGTTGTTTTAACTGCATAACTACTATGTCATCTAGCATTTCATCTATAGATGGCTCAAACTTAACAAAGCGTTTATCAGTTTCAGTATCTTTATTCTCCAAAGGAAGTATTTTTTCTACAGTAACCACCTGTCTCACAGTAGAGAAAAATCTTGTATATACTATATAAACCTCTCCTACTTCACCCTTACGATATAAATCTAGCGCTTTATATGTAATAGCCTCTGCTTCTTTAATAGTAGGTACATCTGGAATATCTATGTACTCTGCTGTAGTTTCAAATCTTAATCTCTTAAAGTACATTCTTCCCTTTTGTCCTACTGATATAAGAAGAGAATTTTCTCTATCCTTAGATATTATCTCTGCAGTTGAGTTTACTACGTTAGCATTAAATCCTCCGCAAAGTCCTGTATCAGAGTTTAAAGTAATATAAAGTTTTTTCTTACCTTTATTACCATGTATGTAAATACTATTTTCTTCAGCACCTTTAACAAATTCGCTGGCTATAGAGCTGAAAGCTTTTGAGTATTTATCATTTACCTCAAGTTTATTCCTAACCTTCCTGAGTTTAGAGGTGGCAATAAGTCCCATGGCCTTTGTTATTTTTTGGGTACTGGTTATTGATTTAATTCTTCTCTTAATCGCAACTAATCCTGCCCCTGCCATACTTCACCTCCCGCAAAGGGAAAATTATACCTCTGCTAAAAATATTTTTTTGTATTCTTCGATAGCATCACCAAGTCTTTTACTTAAGTCATCAGATAAAGTTTTCTTTTCTGATATTTCTTGGCCTATTTCCTTGTGATGTGTATCCATATGTTCTAAGAATTTCTTTTCAAATTCCCCAATTTTATCAACTGGAATATCCATTAAATGCTCTTTAACACCTGCATAAAGAATCATAATTTGCTTTTCAACTGGCATAGGTTTGTATTGAGGCTGTTTTAATATTTCTGTTAGTCTCTTACCTTTTTCAAGTCTTTTCTTTGATTCTTTATCAAGGTCTGAACCGAACTGAGCAAATGCAGCAAGTTCTCTATATTGAGCAAGGTCAAGTCTTAAAGATCCTGCAACCTGCTTCATTGCTTTAATCTGAGCACTACCACCAACTCTGGATACAGATATACCAGCGTTAACAGCTGGTCTTTGTCCTGCATAGAACAACTCAGATTCAAGGAATATCTGACCATCTGTTATAGAAATAACGTTAGTTGGTATGTAAGCAGTAACGTCTCCTGCAAGAGTTTCTATTATAGGAAGCGCTGTTAGCGATCCTCCACCAAGCTTATCTGAAAGCTTTGCAGCTCTTTCAAGAAGTCTTGAGTGTACATAGAATACGTCTCCAGGATACGCTTCTCTTCCTGGTGGTCTACGAAGTAATAATGACATCGCTCTATAAGCAACAGCGTGCTTAGACAAATCATCATATACTATAAGTACATCTTTTCCTTGATGCATAAAGTGCTCACCCATTGTACAGCCTGCATATGGTGCAATGTACTGTAATGGTGCTGATTCTGAAGCTGTAGCAGATACAATTATAGTGTAATCCATAGCTCCCATTTCAGTAAGATTGTTAACTATATGAGCTACTGTTGACTGTTTTTGTCCTATAGCTACATATATACATATTACATCTTTACCTTTTTGGTTTATTATAGTATCTATAGCTATAGCAGTTTTTCCTGTCTGTCTATCTCCTATTATAAGCTCTCTTTGACCTTTTCCAATAGGAATCATAGAGTCTATAGCTTTTATACCTGTTTGTAATGGTTGTTTAACTGATTGTCTTGTTATAACTCCTGGAGCAATAAGTTCAACTGGTCTTGTTGCATCAGTCTTTATCGGACCTTTTCCATCTACAGGCTGACCAAGTGCATTTACAACTCTACCTATAAGTGCATCTCCAACTGGTACTTCAACAACTTTTCCAGTTCTTTTAACTATATCTCCTTCTTTTATACCTTTCTCAGAACCTAGAAGAACGCATCCTACATTGTCCTGTTCAAGGTTTAGAGCCATAGCATAAACATTGTTTGGAAACTCTAGAAGTTCCCCTGCCATACATTCATTAAGTCCATAAACTCTGGCAATACCATCACCTACTTGGATTATTGTACCTGAATCAACTGTTTCTATTTTCTTTTCATACTTTTCAATTTCCTGTTTAATAATTGAAGTTATTTCTTCAGGTCTTATGTTCATAGGCTCACCTCTAATCTCTCTTAAGCATTAATTTTTTCATTTCTTCAAGTTTTGATTTTATAGTGCCATCTATTACTTCGTTATCAACTTGTACGTAAATACCACCAATTATACTTGAATCAATTTCTTCTTCTAATAATACTTTTTTATTAAATTTCTTCTCAAGCTTTTCAGTTAAGCTTTTTTTCTCTTCATCTAAAAGAGGAATTACAGTTTTAACCTTAGCTACAACTTGATTCTTCTTTAAAAGATGAATCTTTTCCATTTCATTTAGCTTTCCTTCGAGCTGTAAAATCCTTCCCTTATCGATAAGTACAAGTAAAAATGACAATAAGTTATCATCAATCCTGCCCTTAAAGATTTGTTCAAATAATTTTTTCTTGCTGGAAGTACTTACTTGAGGATGTTTTATAAGTTGCAAAAACTCCTCATCATTATTTATTAGAGCTACGATATTTCTTAATTCTTCTAAATACTGCTCTACCTTTCCATTTTCTTCTGCAACTTTGTAAAGTGCAAGAGCGTATCTCCTATCCAAATATTCATACATAGTTAGATACCTACCTTAGCTATAAAATCCTTTATAAGTCTCCTATGCTGTTCTTCGCTCACAGATTCTTCTAAAGCTTTTGAAGATAATAAAACAGCTAAATCTACAACCTGATTTTTTATTTCATCAGCTGCTTTTTCCTTCTCTCTTTCAGCTTCAACTTTAGCTCTATTTAATATAGTTTCTGCTTCTGTACGAGCTTCTGTTATTATATCTGTGGAAACTTTTTCGGCTTTTACTTTATATTCTTCTACTATACTCTTACCTTGGCCTTTAGCTCCACTTAGTATGTTTTGATTTTCTATTCTAAGCTCTTCGGCTTTTTTTCTATCATCTTCAGCCTTGTTTATGTTGTTAATAATTTCATTTTGTCTGTTACTAATTGTTTGATTAACTGGTTTGAATAGAAAATGCCTTAGGATAAAATATAGTATGGCAAAGTTTATTATGGTAGCAATAAGCTGAGGAACATTTATCTCCATCCTATTACAAAAGCCTCCCTTCAGGCATAGATTTAAATAGTGTCATTAAACACTATTTAGTAAATATTAATAATAATGCAACTAGTAATGCGTAGATTGATGTTGCTTCTGAGAACGCAGCACCTACAACCATTGTACTTATAATTTTACCACTTGCATCTGGCTGTCTTGAAACACCTTCAACTGCCTTACCTGCAGCGTTACCTGTTCCAATACCTCCTCCTAAACAACCTATTGCAGCTAAACCTGCACCTATAGCTGACATTCCTGATATAAAAGCTTGTGGATCGATGTTACCCATTTTTCTTCCTCCTTAAATATTGTTTTAATTGTATTATATTAATTTTAATTAATAACTAAAATTTAGTGTTCTGCAACAATCTTAATGTTAACCATTGTTAGCATCATAAATATAACCATTTGAATTGTACCATCAAACACATCAAAGTATGCATGAAGTGGTACTGGAATAGCTAGCTGCGCTATAAATCCTAAATGCCCTAACCCTTCATAAATCATTTCCATAACTACAAAAGCTGCAGTCATGTTACCAAATAATCTCAGTGTTAAAGATACAGGCAGCATAAATCTTTCTATAAGATTTAGAGGTAGTAGTGCTGCATAGGGACTAACATATCCACCTAAGTAATGGCCTAGTCCTATTCTCTTAATAGCATTTACCTGTACTACTACAAATGTTATTAGTGCTAAACCTGCAACTACGCTAAAATCAAGTGTTGGAGGCTTAAGTCCAATTAAACCTAGTAGGTTCATAGATAAAAGAAAAATTGCTAGAGTTCCTATATAAGGTACAAAAGCTGAGTATCCTTCACCCATGTTTTCTTTAACTAATGAGTTAAATGTTTCTACAACTATTTCTACAACACTTTGCTTTTTAGTAGGAACCTTATTTAAGTTCCTAGTAGATACAATAGCTATTATACTTATTATAACTATTAGTATCCACTGAATTAGCAAACTGGAAGTAACACCGAATTCATACCCAAATAAATTCAGATGAAACAAAGGATGAAACTTTTCCAACTAATCACTCCCTTTCATAATTATTTTTTATGTATTAATTATCTGTATCTTTACTTAGGCCATATAATATTAGAGATACAAATTGAGCACTATATCCAAACATATATGCAATTACATTAAACTTATTATGGTTAAATATAGCTATTGCTATTCCACATACAATGGCAACCCTTACTATAAATCCTAATAAGTTAACTAACTGATACTTATCTTTTTTATTTGAAAGCACATATTGAGTAAGTAATCCATTAAATATAAAAGTTGAATAAGCCACCAATAACCCTAGTATAACTATAAGTGAATAGTTTCTAAAAAAGATATTGGTTGTCCAATACAGAATTGCTACTAATAATGCATCAAAGAGTGTAACTTTTTTAAACATATCTCGAAGGTCATTCTTCACTTTTATTTTCCTCCAGTGATAATTACGTGATAATTTATTATATATTTAATATAAATATAAATAAAATCCTACATTTTGCTTGTATTTTGAATTTTTAGCTTTATTAGTTGATTTTTTAACAATAGAATTGAATTTTATCTGCCTTTCTTCTGTTTTTTCCGATTTGCTAAGTTTAAAAAAAATTAACATTTCCAGTTACAATTTTCTTAATTATTTGAATATTATAACTAATCTCTTAATCCGTTGAATTTACTTGACCGGCAACTTATTTCTTGTAAAAATTTACAAAAACATGAATATAAATAATGTAATTCAATAACTAAGATATTGTAAAAAAAAATTTAAAAAATTAATATTTTTTTGTTGAAAATAGTGAATTCTAAAAAAATATCTAGATTTAAGTTGATTATTATACAATTTAAACCTTATATGTTGAAAAAATAAATTATTTTTCCTATTTAATACTTTACATTATTTCAAGTCACTTTTCAACTATTATGTCAATAAAACCCTCATTATTTTTTGAAAATTAAATTAATTCTCTCCAAAAATTTAGTTAGAAAGTAACCTTTCTAACTAAATTGTTTATATTTACCTTTTTCTATGTTGAAGTATTCTAATATAGCAGCTACTATTCTTTCAGATGCCTTACCATCTCCATATGGGTTTATAGCTTTGCTCATTTTATCATATTCCTCTTTGTTTCTTATTAACCTGTTAGCTGTGCTTACCACAACATTTACATCAGTACCTACTAACTCTACAGTTCCAGCCTCTACAGCCTCCGGTCTTTCTGTTACATCTCTAAGCACTAGAACTGGTTTTCCTAGATGAGGAGCTTCTTCTTGTAAGCCACCAGAATCTGTCATTACCATGTAGCACTTATTCATTAAGTTATGAGTTTCTTTTGTATCTAAGGGAGATAATAAATGAACTCTTTCAATTCCACCTAAAATTTTCTGTACTACATCTTTAACTACTGGATTTAAGTGAACGAGGTATACTAATTCCACATCATGATTTTCCTTAACTATGGTTTTTAAAGAATTACATATATTTTCTATACCCTTTCCCCAGTTTTCTCTTCTGTGTGCTGTTACCATTATAACCTTTTTACCATTATAATCTATAGTATTTAGTTCATCGTTACTAAAGTTATATTCTTCTTCTACGGTAAATTCCATAGCATCAATTACTGTGTTACCAGTAATAAATATATCCTTTGGATCTATTCCTTCTCTTAATAGATTATTTCTAGAACCAGCAGTAGGAGCAAAATGCAAATCTGCTGCTGCACCTGTTAACTTTCTATTCATCTCCTCTGGGAAGGGAAAATACTTATCATAGGTTCTAAGTCCTGCCTCTACATGGCCTACTTTTATTTTTTGATAGAACGCAGCTAACGCACCAGCAAAAGTTGTAGTGGTATCTCCGTGTACTAAAACCAAATCTGGCTTCTCTTTAATAAAAACCTCTTCTAACCCTTCTAATACTCTTGTTGTTATACCAGTTAAGCTTTGTTTTGCTTTCATAATATTCAAGTCAAAATCCGGCTGAATATTGAATAACTCCAGTACTTGATCAAGCATTTCTCTATGCTGAGCAGTTACACAAACCTTGTTTTCAACTTTGTCTGATTGTTCTAAAGCCTTAACTAAAGGAGCCATCTTTATAGCTTCTGGCCTTGTTCCGAATATCGTAATAACCTTAATTTTGTCCATATGTATACCTCCAGTTTACTAATCCTAAAGGATTCAGATTTAATTTAACTGTAAATTTTATTCTCTATGTTCAAAAAATCCAAATTTCCAAGCTATTATTATAAGCACAATCATAATCATAGTTAATAAAAAGTAGGCTCTCTGAGTACTTATTTGCATAGCTAAAATAGCAAAACTTCCAAGCACTGCACTTATTAAGTACATTATTATGACTGCCTGTCTTTGAGTTAAGCCCATATCTAGAAGTCTGTGATGAAGATGTCCCTTATCTGCCTGCATTATAGGTTTTCCATTTATCTTTCTTCTTATCATAGCAAAAAGAGTATCATATATAGGTATTCCTAATGCTAAAATAGGTACAACGATTGAAAAGGCTGCTGCAGATTTTATAGCCCCCTCCATAGATATAGCTGCTAGTAAAAATCCTAAAAGCTGCGCTCCTGTATCCCCCATAAATATGGAAGCAGGATTAAAGTTATAAGGCAAAAATCCTAAGATGGCTCCAGCCAATATACTAGTTAACACCGCTGCTTCAGCTCTTGTATTTAATAAAGCTATAATAAAAATCGTTATTGCAGATATAAAAGCTACTCCCGCTGCTAACCCATCTAGTCCATCAATCAGATTAAGAGCATTTGTAATACCCACTACCCACATTATCGTAAAGGGAATTGAAAGCATCCCTACACTTATATAAAGTTCTGAACTGCTAATAGGATTTGTTATTAGTAATATCCTAACTCCAAATACCACAAGAATTAATGCAGAGGCTATTTGTATTAGCAGCTTCTGCCATGGCCTTATATCGAATTTGTCATCTAAAAAACCACCAATAACTATTATAGTTGCTCCTATTATTATTCCTATTTCTGACCTAGATAGTTCTCCAGTTTTTAATATTAAAGTTAGTATGAATGAAAAATATATAGCCAAGCCACCAAGTAACGGTATAGGTTTCTTATGTATTCTTCTATTATCCTTTGGTATATCAATCGCTTTTATTTTTATTGCAAATCTCTTTACAATAGGCGTAAGTATAGCAGAAATTATTATTGAAATCACTGCTAAAACATATAATTTGTTCATAAGTTATCCTTCCTTACATTCTAAGCTGCATCTTAATAAGAAGAATCACCTTGCAGTGAATCATCATTATCAATCCACTCCTGAATATATATTTCCCTATAGTTAGTTTTTGTATCTCGTATAATTATTTTTTCTATACCTGCATTAATTATAAATCTTTTACACAATGTACAAGGTGAAGCATTATGTACATATTCTCCTGTTTTTTGTTCCTTGCCTACTAGATACATTGTGGCATTAAGCATATCCTGTCTTCTTGCTGATATTATAGCGTTTTGCTCTGCATGTACAGATCTGCATAATTCATACCTAGTTCCCCTTGGCACATTTAGTTCCTCTCTTCTACAGTATCCTAAATCACAACAGTTTTTCCTTCCTCTAGGAGCACCTGTATAACCTGTGGATATGATTTCATCATGTTTTACTATAATTGCTGCAAAATTACGTCTAAGACAAGTGCCTCTTTCTAACACAGTCTCACATATATCTAAATAATAATTATTTTTGTCGATTCTTCCCATGAATTCCTCCAAAATTAACGTAATTAATCTACTTTAATGATGTATTATCGAATTATTTGCTACTACTTTATTCTATACTAAAAGTTATGTAATTAAAAGTACCTATAAGTTAATATCTAGAGAATTTAATAAGCAGTGAAAATTCACTGCTTATTTTTATATATACCTTATTTAGTTCCGTATAATCTGTCCCCAGCATCTCCTAAGCCAGGTACGATATATCCATTTTCATTTAGTTTTTCATCTATTGAAGCCACATATATATCAACATCTGAATGTGCCTCCATAACAACTTTTACCCCTTCTGGAGCAGCTATTAAACACATTAATTTTATGCTTTTAGCACCTTTTTCTTTAAGGAGAGTTATTGCATCTACCGCTGAACCTCCTGTTGCAAGCATAGGGTCGGTAACAATTACATCTCTTTCTCCAATATCTTGAGGAAGTTTACAGAAATATTCTACAGGTTTTAATGTCTCCTCATCTCTATAAAGACCTATATGTCCAACTTTTGCTGCTGGAATAAGTTTAGTCATTCCTCCAACCATTCCAAGTCCTGCTCTTAGTATTGGCACTATAGCAACTTTCTTTCCTGCAAGCATTTTGCATTTAGTTTTACATATAGGTGTTTCTATCTCTACGTCTTCCATTTGTAAGTCACGAGTTACTTCATAAGCCATTAACATTGCAACTTCTTCTACAAGTTCTCTAAAATCTTTTGAACCAGTATTTTTATCTCTTATAAACGCTAACTTATGTAATATTAGTGGATGTGCTATTTGGGTTACTTTACTCATATTTAATATTCCTCCAATAAATTTATATTTTTCAAATCTATGACTTTAAAAACATAGATCTGTATTACTTTCTATACTTATTTTCAATATCAGTTATTTTATCTATTCTTCTTTGATGCCTATCACCTTCGAATTTAGCATTTAGGAAAGCATCAACTATGTCAAGAGCAAGTCCTACACCTACAACCCTTTGCCCTAATGCAAGTATATTAGCATTATTATGCTCCCTGCAAGCATGAGCGCTAAAAGTGTCACTACATAATGCTGCTCTTATTCCCGGAACCTTATTTGCAGCTATGCTGATTCCAATTCCAGTTCCACAAACTAATATACCTAAATTATAATTACCACCTGCTACTTCTTCAGCTACCTTTAAGGCAAACTCTGGATAATCACAGGATTCTTCTGAAAAAGTACCAAAATCCTTATTTTCTATTCCTTTAGCTTCCAAATGTTTTAAAATCTCATTTTTTAAAGGAAACCCTGCATGATCACTTCCAATAGCAATCTTCATAAAAACACCTCCATAGTATATAAAAACTAAACTTTAAATAGTTTGTAAAAAACAAGTTATTACTATTCATCTATAATGTTAGTATGTGAATTCTACTAAAAACTATTATGCACAAAAAAAGAAGATAATAACATTTATTAATGCCTATATCTTCCTTAACTTGTCTAGCAATAGTAGAATACTACTTCTCAACTGCCTATAAGTTTGTCTATATGACTCTATATCAGCTCCGAAAGGGTCTACTATTTCGCCTTCTAGAGATACATATTCATTTAAAGTATATATTTTGTTTTTAAGTTGCGGAAATGTATTAACTAAGACATCTTTCATATAAGAAGTCATTGTTAATATAAGTTCTGAACTTTCTATCATATCTCTTGTTAACTGAGTGGCCTTTCTTTCACTTATGTCTTTCCCAATGCTTTCCTTAACGATAAGTGCAGAATTTTTAGAAGTTTTACCATTATATACCACTGACATACCAGCAGAATGAGCTCTTAAATCTTCTATATCACATAGATCATTGAAAATAGCTTCTGCCATACAACTTCTACAAGTATTTCCAGTGCAAACAAATAGTATGTTCTTCATAGTACCCTCCTAAAAGATAAGTTAAACTTTAATAATATCAAAGGCTGCTGATTTATTTAGTCTATTCATAATAGCTACACCTACGCCTTTTTCTTCAAAAGACTCTGAAATTATCACATCAACCTTTTTATCATCAAAACTCCTAAGAGTTTCAAATAGGCTTTGAGATATATTTATCATATTTTTTCTGCTCCCTAAAGAGATAACTACTCCCCTTGGATAGAAATCCTTAGTTTCATCTGTAGCCATTATTCCTACCACTTTATTTCCATCTATATAATTTTGCACCATTTCGTTAATTTTTGCAATAGTTTTTTTCAAATCTCCCTGAACAATTTTTACAGGTGCCTTAGGAGCATAATGTCTATACTTCATTCCTGGTGCCTTAGGCTTAAAGTCTTCACCTGGTTTTCTCATTATAGCAGGGTCAATATATGTATCTGGATCTACCTCTTTTAACATTTCTAGAGTTATTCCACCTGGTCTTAGCACACAAGTTGGCTTTACAGTACAATCTATAACAGTGGACTCTAAGCCTATGTCACTCATTTCTCCACCTAAAATGTAATCAACCCTTCCATCTAAATCCTCTATGCACCTCTGAACATCCGTTGGACTTGGTCTTCCTGAAATATTGGCAGATGGTGCTGCTATAGGTACTCCAGCAGCCGTTATAAGAGCCCTCGCTATAACATTTGAAGGCATTCTTATTCCTACACTAGGTAACCCTGCACTTGTAGCATCCGGAATAATTGAGGATTTGGGTAAAATTACCGTCATCGGTCCTGGCCAAAACCTTTTCATAAACCTTTCTGCAATATCTGGTACTTCTGCAACTAGAGCCTTTATTTCTCCTATATCTGATATGTGAACTATTAGTGGATTATCTTGAGGCCTCCCCTTTGCTTCAAATATCTTTTTTACTGCATCATTACTCAATGCATTAGCCCCTAACCCGTAAACAGTTTCCGTTGGGAATGCCACGAGTCCCCCTTCTCTTATAACCTTCCCAGCTTCTTCTATAACACTAGTATCTAGATTTGATTCATCTAACATTATAATCCTTGTGTTCATTTTATTTACACCTCCCCTTTAACTAACAATTATAGTTTAGCAGAAATCCTTTTTCAAGTGTATATCCAAATAAAAAGACTGCCTAGTTCACAATTAAGCAGTCTTTATAAACTATATCAATTTTACCATAGTTAGTCCTATTATAATTCCACTTAAAACTCCTATAGTACTAGTTACTCCCTCCCAAAGCCTAGATGACTCTGGTATCATTTCACCACAAACAACATATAGCATTATTCCTGATGCAAAAGACAGGCATGCACCTAATATATTTTGTGATATATTAGCTATGTAAGCTCCTAACCAGGTACCTAGTGCAGTAGGAAACGCTGTTATAAAAGCATAAAGTAATATCTTAGATACCCTTACTCTAGATGCCATTAACGGAGCAGATACTGCAATTCCCTCCGGTATATCATGAATAGCTATAATTAAACTCATTTTTATTCCTAAGGTTCCACCAGCTGCAAATCCGCACCCCATTATTACCCCCTCAGGAAAGTTATGAATCATAAGTCCTAGTGCCGCCATAAATGCTACTTTAACATGTTGGTTAAGGGTATCAATATTTATCTTGTTATCAATAATGGCAATAACTATAATTCCCATTAAGCAGAAAAATAAGGTCCCACCAAAACTCCACTCGTTAAGGGCCTCAGGAATTAAATCGAAAACTACCACCGCTAACATTAAGCCTCCAGCAAATCCAATTATACTTCCAAGCAATTTATTAGAAGGCTTTTTCACTATTACCCCTAAAGATGCCCCAATCATTGTGCCTACTAAAGATACGGTGCTGCCAATAACTACAATACCAATCATATTTCCATCCAAAAAACCACCCTACTTTATTTATTACTTATATATCAAGTTTATTTGATTAATTGCACATATATGATGAAAACTTAATATATAGGTATATCGGCAGTAACTAATAAAATTACTTTTTCTATTGATACCCTGCAAATCTTACCAATCCCTAAATTCTAAATATTAATTATAATACTCTGAATTTTCTCGATAAAATTTTATTTTTTCTATAGTATCTTCTGTAAAGTAAGCATATACACAGGTTTTATATATTGTATCCAAAAGGGGATACTTCTTTATTCCACCCTTTTTTATTATGGTAAAATAATATTGATCATTTGGATGTAAAGTCTTAATTCTATTATAACAGTAAGCTACATAAGGGTGATTTCTTAAAAAAACTAGGTTAACGGGAATCATTCTATTGCTTCTAAATTTTGATGTAGAAAGCAGTATTATTCTAAAATCTTCTTCTGCATTTTCTTGTACATCAATATTTTCTACATGAACTAATACGATATTATTAGCAGTTAAATTTAGTCTCTTTTTTCCTAATCCTAAAATTAACTTTAAACGATAACCATCATAATTAAACCTTAACATTTCATTATTAATACTTATGAAAAGCGCTAAAATTATTAAAAGTTCAAGCACCATCAAATAAAGTATATAAAATATATGGATCTTCTTATAAAAAATCAAAGCAGCAGGTAATACAAAAAAAATAAAGCCCATAGATAGCAGAAATCTCTTATAAGACTTTTTTTGCTTTCTAATGGCTTTATCTATGTTCATCCCTTTACCCCTTTTCACTACAACATCAAAGACTTTGCAATTGGCTTATTGATTGTTTCCTATTGCTTTCATTTTTTCAGCTTGTTCTGCAGTAATTAAAGCATCTAATATATCATCTATATCTCCATCAAGGAATGCATCTAACTTATATAAAGTTACTCCTATTCTATGGTCTGTAACTCTTCCTTGTGGATAGTTATAAGTTCTTATTCTTTCACTTCTATCCCCAGTTCCAACCTGACTTTTTCTATCCTCAGCAATACTTGCTGCTCTTTCAGCTTCTGCTTTTTCAAATAATCTTGATTTTAAAACCTTCATAGCTTTTTCCTTATTTTTAAGCTGTGATTTTTCATCCTGACAGGATACAACTATGCCAGATGGTAAGTGAGTAATTCTCACCGCTGAGTCAGTAGTATTAACGCACTGTCCACCGTGTCCTGATGCTCTAAATACATCTATTCTTATATCATTAGGACTAACTTCAATCTCTACATCATCCACTTCTGGTAAAACAGCAACAGTAGCTGTAGATGTATGAATTCTTCCACTTGATTCAGTATCAGGAACCCTTTGAACTCTATGGGCACCACTTTCATACTTTAACTTACTATAAGCTCCATTACCCTTTATCATAAATACAATTTCTTTAAATCCTCCAATATCCGTAGCATTGATACTTATAGTTTCAACCTTCCATCTCATACGCTCCGCATATCTTGTATACATTCTTGTTAAATTAGCTGCAAATAGAGCTGCTTCTTCTCCACCTGCTCCAGCTCTTATTTCAACAAAAACGTCTTTGTCGTCATTAGGATCCTTAGGTAAAAGAAGTATTTTTAATTCCTGTTCCTTTTCTTCAATAAGAGCAGTCAAATCTTTTACTTCCTCTTGAGCCATTTCCCTTAACTCTTTATCAGTTTCATCCTTTAACATTTCTTTTGCAGACTCTAATTCATCTTTAGCCTTTTTATACTCTCTGTATTTCATAACCACTGTCTCTAAATCAGCATGTTCCTTACATAGTTTCTGCCATTCCTTTTGATCTGCCATAACTGACGGATCACTTATCTTTATGGAAAGTTCCTCGTATTTATTTTCTATAAAATTAAGTCTATTTAACATAACTTTTTATCACTCCGTATAAATATTTTCACAATTAATAATTATATCATAATACTTTTACTTTTCGCAACCAATTTCAAATTTCCCTTTAACAACTCTATCCTTACCTGCTAAGTCCTTTATACAAACCACATCACTAAAACCGTTCTGTCTTAATATGTTGCCTACCTCTTCACCTTGATCATGTCCTATTTCAAATATCAATACACCACCACATACTAAGACCTTTAAACTTTGTTCGGTTATAGATCTATAAAAATCTAATCCATCTTCTCCTCCATACAAAGCTTGGTATGGTTCATAGTTCTTAACATCTTCCATTAAGGTTTCTATGACTTCTCCTCTTATATAAGGTGGATTTGATACTATAATATCAAATTTTTCATTTCTATCTATGAAGCCTTGGAGTAGGTTTCCCTTTTCAACTTTAACCCTATCTTCTATGTTCAATCTTTTTATATTTTCAGATGTTACCTCATAAGCTACCTCAGAAATGTCAGAGCATTTAGCTTCAATATAATCAACAAACTTGACTATAGATATCCCAATAATTCCACTTCCACAACATACATCACATAGTTTTTTATAACTATTTTGCTTAATTTCATCAATAGCAGTTTCTACTAAAACCTCTGTATCCGGCCTAGGAATAAGAACTCCTTCTCGAATATAAAAAGGAATACCCATAAATTCACACTCACCTAACATATATTTTATAGGCATCTTACTTTTTCTTTTCTCTATAAGACTAAAATATTGTTCAGCTTCATCACAATCTACTTCATAATCTCTATTTAGAAGCATAAATAACCTATCTTTTTTTATCACTTTACCTAGCAGTAACTCCGTATCTAATTGGTAACTATCTATTTGTACAGATTTTAAAATTTTATATCCTTCTTGTAAAAGCTCTCCAACTCTCATCTTCTCTCGTTTCATACTAAATTCTCCGTTCCGCAATCCTTCTTTAATTATTCATTGATAATTGACTGCCGCTAGCTGTATCCTCAATCCCTTCAGCAGACTTAAGTGCAGCTATTGCCACCTCAAGCTGTTCATAGTCTGGTTCCCTTGTTGTAAGCTTCTGAAGAGTTAATCCTGGATATGATGTAACTTTAGATATAATACTATCACTATTTCCCATCCACTTTATAATTTCATAAGTTACTCCAGATACTACAGGCAAAAGTATTACTCTATACAATATTCTTTCAATAAGAGTATTCCACCCTGTTAGAGAAAATAATACTATACTGACTATCATAACTAAAAATAAAAAATTAGTTCCACACCTAGGATGAAATCTAGTGAACTTCTGTGCATTTTCCGGAGTAAGTTCTGCTCCATTTTCATAGCAAAATATAGCCTTATGTTCTGCGCCATGATACTGAAATACTCTATTTATATCTTCCATTTTTCCTATCATGTATATATATAACAAAAATATCATTACCCTTATTACGCCTTCAATGACATTCAACTGTATAGTATCTTGTATTCCTACTTTTTTGAATATATTAGCCGCAAAAGTTGGTAGTATAAAAAATAGTAGTGCTGCTACCGCAAAAGAGATAAAAAGTGTTATTCCAATCAATACATCATCACTGTTATCCTTAAACACTTTTTCAAACCACTTATCAAATTTTGATGGTTCTCTTTCTTCCTCATCCTCAAAGAATGTTGCTGAGTAATTTAAGGTGTTTATTCCAATTATCATAGACTCCAGCAGGGATACAAACCCTCTTATTATAGGAAAACCTAGGAGCTTATTTCGCTTTGTATATGGTATACTTTCTTTTTTATCTATTACAATTTCACCATCGGGTTTCCTTACAGCTGTTGCTATTCCGCTTACTCCCCGCATCATTACTCCTTCAATTACCGCCTGCCCACCAACAGATGTTCTTTTTTTCATTAATTACACCCCATTTTTTTATCCCGTTTTTCCATATCATATTCTTCCTTGAACTGGAAATAGCATTTTGGACAAAGCGCCTCGTATTCTATGTTATCTTCTTTATCAATAGCAATCTGCTTTCCCTCAAAGACAAATTTTCCATTGATTTTTCTTCCATTTAATAATGCTTTTTTGCCACATTTACATATAGTTTTTAATTCTTCTAAACTATGTGCTAAGAGTAATAATCTTTCACTGCCCTCAAAACCCTGCATTTGGAAATCTGTACGAAGTCCATAGCAAATTGTTGGTATATCCATTATCACTGCTATTTTGAAAAGTTGGTCTATTTGACTTTTCTTAAAGAATTGCACTTCATCTGCTAAAATGCAGTCTATTTTTCCATTACAATTTATCCACCTTTCAACTTCCTCATATATATCTTTCTCTCCGTCTAGCAGCATATTCACTTCTCTAGTGACTCCTAATCTTGATACAACCTTGTTTCCACCCTTAGTATCTGTCTTAGGCTTTATAATAACAACTTTCATACCTCTTTCTTCATAGTTATGAGCTACCTGCAATAAATTTGTTGATTTACCACAATTCATAGCTCCGTACCTAAAGTATAATTTACTCATCTTTATTACCCCTCTTGTTTATTATTGACTTGAACAATCTGTATAATTCTATTATTAAGTACATAACATATAAAAGATAAATATATTTTATCAAACCTAATATATATATTCAAAGAATATTTTAAACATGACCCCATACAAATATATACAATATTCTCCTGCATGAACTCGATTATTAAACATCTATGGAAATTACTGTAACCATTTATATAAGTCTTTATTGACTATAATGGCAGCACTATGTTATAATACAGTAGTTAAAAATACAGGATATTATAAAATACGATATATCCTTAAGTTTGAAAGAGGTGAAAAACATGAAACAAGGCATACATCCAGATTACCATAATGACGCGGTAGTTAAGTGCGCATGTGGAAACACTTTTACAACTGGTTCAGTTAAGAAGGAACTTAAAGTTGAAATATGCTCAAAATGCCATCCATTCTACACTGGTAAACAGAAGATAATGGACGTTGGTGGTAGAGTAGATAAATTCATGAAGAAGTTCAACTTAAAATCAGAAGAATAATAAGCTTTAAAGATTTTGTTTTTAGAACTTATAATAAAACCTGTCCTTTACTGTAAAGGACAGGTTTTATTATTTATTTAAATTTCTTCCAAGTTCAGTTTTGCTAATAAAAGAAGTAAACTCTTCATTGGATTTAGTTTTCGATAATAAGCTTATTAACTGCTCCGTAACACCTTGAGTGTTGTTTTCATCATATAGTACCTTTCTTATGTTAAAGGCCGCTTCTTTTTCTGTCTGACTGCTAAATAGTAAGTCATCCCTTCTAGTACCAGATTTATATATGTCTATAGCCGGGAATATTCTTCTTTCTTGAAGTCTTCTATCTAGGTGCACTTCCATATTTCCAGTACCCTTGAATTCCTCAAATATCATATCGTCCATTCTGCTTCCTGTTTCAACGAGAGCTGTAGCAAGTATAGTAAGACTTCCGCCTTCTTCTATGTTTCTTGCTGCACCAAAGAACTTTTTAGGCATTATAAGTGCTCCTGGATCTAATCCACCAGAAAGAGTTCTTCCTGTTGGAGTTATTGTTAAGTTATAAGCTCTTGAAAGCCTTGTTATACTATCTAATAAAATCACTACATCCTGTCCCTGTTCCACCATTCTTTTAGCTCTCTCAAGAACCATGTAAGCAACTTTAGTATGGTGTTCTGGTTCTTCATCAAAAGTCGAATAAATTACTTCTCCATTAATTGACCTTTGCATATCTGTAACTTCTTCTGGTCTTTCATCAATTAAAACAACTATAAGTTTTATATCTGGGTGATTTTTAGATATACTTTGTGCTACTTTCTTTAGAAGAGTAGTTTTACCAGCTTTAGGAGGTGCAACTATAATTCCTCTTTGACCTTTTCCAATAGGTGATATTATATCCATAAGTCTTGTTGACAGATCAGAGCGCTCTGTTTCTAAATACAATCTCTCATCTGGGTATATAGGAATGAGTTTGTCAAAAGGCTTTCTACCTACTGCTCTTTCCGGATTTTCTCCATTTACTTTTTCTACATAAAGTAACGCCTTAAACTTTTCTCCTTCTTTAGGAGTTCTTACCTTACCTTGAACTTCATCCCCTGTCTTCAAATTAAATCTTCTTATTTGAGATGGTGATACGTATATGTCGTCTGGACCAGTCAAGTAATTTCTTCCTCTTAAAAAGCCATAATTATTATTTTCTATTATTTCAAGCACGCCTCTTGCTGTATCTGATTCATTAATCATTTCCTTAAGTTTTTCTCTTTTTTCTTCCTCACTAACTTTTGGTTCTTCAACCTTTTCTTCTTCCACTTTATTCTCTTCATTTTTAACATTATCAACTTCAATGTTATTAACCGCCTCTGCTTCCTGGTCAATATGTAGAGATTCATTTTTAGGGCTTATCTTTTCTCTAAGTATTATACCATCCTTTTCGATAAAGGCAGGCGAAACCATCTTTATTTGTTCGATTAATTGAGCCTTCTTATATTTCGATATATTCTTTATATCTAAATTTTTTGCTAGCTCTTTTAATTCCGCAACAGTCATATTTTCCAAATCATTACTAACCAAAAAATAACACCTCACATTATTTAATTTTTATTATATATAATCGCTAGGAAAAACAGGAAAGAATTTTATATCAGCCAACAGCTGCAAGATTTCATCCTTATATAATAAGATAATTATTGATGCATACCGAACTGGAATTCTCAGATAGAGAAACTCTTTATTGAAAGGTACACTGTAAAATACATTATACCCCTTTTTTTTATTTTAATCCATATCTTCAACTAAATATTACTTATTAAATGCAATTTTATACTTAGCAATAAAAAAATTTATGATACTTTAGTGCAAAACAAAGGAGTAAAAGAGGTCTTTTACTCCTTTGTTTATATTGTAGCACATATTCTCTTATTTATACTATTGTGCCTATTAGCCTTTTTTATTACTTCATGCTCATATCCTATATAGAACAAAGGTACTCCTAAAACCTCACAACCTCCTACTATTAACTTTCTTTTCACAAACTCACCTATTGTATATCTGTAATAATGGTAATTACCACAAACCGGACAGCTGATTTTAAGTACCACCTCTTTGTTATTCTGAACCTTTACCGTTAAAGAGGTGAAGGTTTCATTAACTCTATTTAATTCAAATAAAGAAAAAACCTCTATGTCATATTGGTCATAAAAATTTTTTACTGCAATACTCATATTAGCATTTAATATCATGTAATTCACCCCTGTGAAACTTTAATTGTTATTATAATCTAAATATAATATTTCTATAAATATCATTAAAATCCTTCATTAAAGTTTATAATTAATTTTCATCTAGGTATTTTTCATGTATAAAAAGTTGGCATGTGTAAATTTTAAGTATATTTACACATGCCAACTCTTGTTCATATTTTATTCAATTTCCAAATCACTATTGTCTATGGATGCTTTAATGAAATCTTTGAATAAAGGATGAGGCCTATTTGGTCTTGACTTAAGTTCAGGGTGAAATTGAACCGCCACAAACCAAGGATGATCCTTAATCTCAACAATCTCTACCAATCTTGAATCTGGACTTGTTCCTCCTAAAATTAAGCCTGATTCTGTTAAAACCTTTCTATACTCGTTGTTAAACTCATATCTATGTCTATGTCTCTCATATATTATTTCTTCGCCGTAAGCTTTAAATGAGTTTGTTTCCTTTGTAAGCTTACATGGATATACTCCTAGTCTCATAGTACCGCCCTTTTCGTCTATATCCTTTTGATCTGGCATTAAATCAATTACTGGATGTTTAGTTTCAGGGTCTATTTCAGAGCTGTTTCCATCATTATACCCCAAGACGTTTCTTGCAAATTCTATAACAACGCACTGCATTCCAAGACATATTCCAAGAAAGGGAACCTTATTCTCCCTAGCCCATCTAATTGCTTCAATTTTACCCTCTACTCCTCTATCACCAAAACCACCAGGTACTAGAATTCCATCTACATCTTTTAAGTACTCCTCAACATTATCCCTTGTAACATCTACAGCACTTATCCATTTTATACTTACATTTGCATCATTAGCATAACCACCGTGACTTAACGCTTCTACTACAGATATATAAGCATCATGAAGTTCAACGTACTTACCAACTAAAGCAATAGTTATATTTTTAGAAAGACCTTTAATTCTCTCTACCATGTTTATCCATTCACCGTTATCTATTTCTTTACATCCTAAACTTAGTTTTTCACATACTAGTTTATCTAACCCCTCTTTATGAAGCATTAATGGAACCTCATACAAATTCTCTGCATCTAGATTTTGAATAACTGCATTTGCATCTACGTTACAGAACAATCCAATTTTCTCTTTCAAATCATCAGAAAGAGGTTTTTCTGAACGACATACAATTATGTCTGGCTGAATACCAATGCTCCTTAATTCCTTTACAGAATGTTGCGTAGGTTTAGTTTTAAGCTCCCCTGACTTACCTAAATAAGGTACTAATGTAACATGTATAAAACATACATTCTCTCTTCCAACATCATACTTTATCTGTCTTATAGCTTCTAAAAAAGGTAAAGATTCTATATCTCCAATCGTTCCACCTATCTCAGTTATAACCACATCTACATCTCTTTCTTTACCCACTCTATATACTCTAGATTTAATTTCATTTGTTATATGCGGAATTACCTGAACAGTACCACCTAAGTAATCTCCTTTTCTCTCCTTTGATATGACTGACCAATATATTTTACCTGTTGTAACATTGCTGTTTTTACTTAAGCTTTCATCTATAAATCTTTCGTAATGCCCCAAATCTAAGTCAGTTTCTGCACCATCATCAGTTACAAAGACTTCTCCATGTTGGTATGGACTCATTGTTCCTGGGTCTATATTTATATATGGGTCAAATTTTTGAATCGAAACCTTAAGACCTCTATTTTTTAAGAGTCTTCCTAATGAAGCTGCTGTTATTCCTTTTCCTAACGAAGATACTACTCCTCCGGTTACAAATATATATTTTGTACTCATAAAACTACTGCTTTTTAAAGCAGTCTTCACCCCCTATTTTTATAAATTATGAAATATTTATATGTAATATAGTAAATAATTCTTGACAAAGTAATTTAATAACTATATAATAAAAATTACCCTCATTATATAATGGGATTTTTGCGTTTTAAAACATACTAAATATAATATCACATTATTTTATTTTGTGCTATATTATTTTTTGTAAAATTCATTGGTCTATTCTACTTTTTCGATTAAATCCTCTGCTTCAAAATACATATCTCTTATTTTTCTATTTAATAAAAGCTTTTCCTCTGCCTTTTTTAGGTTGTTATTTATCTTGTTTTTGTTAACTGAAGGGAAGTCTCTTTTTAGTATTCCCATATCATCACAACCATACCTCTTTATTAAAAGAAAAAAAAGATATTTACAATTCTGATCCTTTAAAATTTCTAATAATTCTTCTCGTTTTACACCTTTATATTCGCATAGCAAGTTGATTATCTTTTCATATCTTTCCTCTTTGCCTGTAAAATATTTTCCCAATATAACACTTCCTTTTGTTGTACTTTATTAATTTAAGTATTGTCCATATATTAAAATTCTAAACAAAGTCATAATAAATATAATAATAAATAGAAAAGACGCAGGTATATCTGCTATTCCTGCGTCTTTATGTTTACTGTTAAAACAGTATTAGTAGGAGCGTTCCCACCTACAGCCATATTATAATTTATAAGTACATTTCCGCCCTCTTCATTGATGTTAATATCTAAGCTGTTTGTTTCTATCTCTAGTTGAATGGTTCCGTAAGGGGTGTTATACATAGATATACTTTTAGATTTTTTGTCAAAATCCATTTTTGCAGTAGTACTTCCCATTCTTATAAGAGAGAGCTTATTTTCACCTATTTTTAAAGTTGTTGTAGTTCCTTCCATGCCAGAAACCTCTGTTTCTTCATAAACTGCATAATAAGCATTATCCTTTTTATAGAAATCTCCTGGTGTAACTACTTCTACAGCTTCATCATCCCCACTAACTTTACTAGACACTGATACTATCGCTTTCTTTTTCATAATCCTCCATCCCTCCTACTGATTCGGAACTAAACTTAAATTTAACTCCCCTAAATACCTTAATAAAGTACAAAACTTCTAAATATTAGTTTAGTAAATTTTTATAACTTTATCAATAACTTATTTATTAATTATCCTACTTAAGGAATGGTGAAATTTTAGCCAGGTGTACAATTTTATATCCTCTCTACTTATAAATAACGACTATCAAATATAATATGTCAGCTTTGAGGTTCATTACTACATAGTAAGTTGGCCGTTTGGTGTATTTATAATTTGCATTATCTTTTGTTCATATCCAGTATCTGCGTTTATATAAACCAGGAAGTTATCATCTTTATAGCTTCCAAAAAACTCATAACACAATACTTCCTTATTTGTTTCCGTTGGTACTATTGCAAGCCTAACGTTATTAACATTGAGTCTCTTCGATATTTTTTCTTTTGCTTGTTCTGGAGTTATCTTAGGATTAGAAATTGTTCTATTTTCTTCATGGGCTACTAGGTATTTTTCCGATTCTATTCCAACTATACTACCATTATCTAATGCAATCTTAAGTTTTACTTGATCTGGATACACAGTAACATTTCCTTGCTTATAAACATAGTTTGTTACTACTGTAGTCCCGTAATTTTGCGAATATGTAGATACCATATTATTATAACCTATATTTTTAAGATAATTTGTTCCCAGGTCTATTGCCTTTTTAGCATCTACAGTTGCTGCACCTACACTTCTATTGTTAATTAGATAAACTACTTTTCCACCGTGCTTACTTATCTCACAAACTACACTTTCATTCTTATCTCTCCTTCCTTTTAATGCAGCTGAGAATCTATAAGCATCTATAGTAGTTTTTCCTTGGTTTGGTTGAAATGATATACTCTCTATCTTGTCTTTTCCTATTATATTTCTAGCAATTTCTTCTGCTTGTTTTTGCGACACCTCTTTTTGAGAGTTTATTCTTGGTTTTATCTCTAAAACATTTTCTGAAAAAGGTCCATCATATATCAAAGCAGGATATTGAACCACTTGTTTTTGTATACCTTCAAACTTTTCTGCCAATGGTTCCCCCTTGCCGCTTGCTAATACCCCTGTTACCTTTTTTCTTATCTCTCCCCATCTTACTTTTCCTTGGTTTATATCTAATGCCAGATTTTTAAGCTGCTGTTCTAAAGCAAAGGACTCTTCTTTCAGCCTATCTACGGAGGCATATTCTTGATCAGTTAGGGTTCTTCCTTCCGATGAAGCTCTAACAAGAGAGTTGCAAAAATCCCCGACCTGAGTTAGAAATTTACTAGTATCACCTATTGTTTGCTGTGATACTGGAAGAGAATGCAGCTTGTCATTTGCTATAGATGCATTCCTGAATATTTCACCAAACAAAACTATTCCTTGTTCTTTAGAACCTACTACTGCAGCCTTTCCTAGGTTTACTCTTATATTCTGAACCGAATCTACCAAATCATACATACTCTTGCTATATTCTCCCTGAAGATAATTTCTATAATCTGTCCTTTCTAGAGTCATAAGAACAGCAAAAGTACTTGAAAAAACTACAATTAAAGTTACTAATGAAGTATATATCATTCTTTTTCTGGTGATTTTCATAAAAACTCCTCCTAATATCAAGTAGTAATAGTTCCATAATTAGTTCTATATTTAATAAAAACTATATTCTATATTATCTGTATTTAACTGATAGTTATTCACTAGGGGAGATTTTGTTTAAATAGGCTAAAAATAATTTGCAATATTTATTAATTAAGTTAGTATAGACTTTAGTTAAGTGTTAAAATAGAAATATGCACTAAATAAAAAGAGATGTAATTTTTTGTATTATTCTTAAGCATTAGAATAAAATAACTATAGTGAGACAAAACTATTATGTGAGTTTATTTTTATATTAACTTTTTCTTAATTGTTTATTAAACTTGTTTATTATTCTTGTTACATTTTATATAATATTATTACATACTTAACCGGAAGGTGATTAAATGAAGGTATTAATCCTTTCAATTTCTGCAGGTGGCGGTCATAGTCAGGCTGCAGAGGCACTAAAAGATTATATAAATTTAAAAGACTCAAACTCGGAAGTTAAAGTTATAGATGCTTTTAAATACATAAATCCATTAATAGATAAGGTAGTAATAGGAAGCTATTTGAAAACTCTAAAGGTAACTCCTTCACTTTATGGAAAGTTATATACCCATTACGAGGGAGATTATACGCTAGTAAATACAATAGGCTCTAAGTTCATTGAAATTATGACTCATAAGCTGCTTCCTTTAATTGAGGACTTCAACCCAGATATACTGGTGAGTATGCATTCCTTTTCAACAGAAATGATATCCATAATGAAGTCTAAGTATAAAGTGGCTATTCCAGCTATTACAATAATTACAGACTATTATCCTCATAGCTCCTGGCTTCACCCTAATATTAACGCTTATATAGTTTCTAGCTGTGATATGATTGAGGATATGGTTTCAAAAGGTATTCCTAGAAACATTATATATAACTTAGGTATACCAGTTAAACCTGGCTTTACAGAAAAATATGATAAAAAGAACACCTTAAATGAACTAGGCCTAAGTGAAGAGAAGAATACTATACTAGTTATGGGCGGAAGTCTAGGAATTGGTAAGATTACCGATGTGTATAAGGAACTGGTTAAGGTTACTAATGAAATTCAAATAATAATTATTACCGGAAGTAATAGAAAACTTTACTATGAACTTATGAAACTTAAAGGAAACTCATCAAAGGAAACTAGAATTATAGGCTATACAGATGAGGTTAATAAATACATGCAAGCTTGTGATTTACTTTTAACTAAACCTGGAGGCCTTACAATAACAGAAGCGCTAATATGCCAGACCCCTATTGGAATTTTTTCTCCGATACCTGGTCAAGAGGAAAAGAATGCAGAATTTCTTCTAAAGCATGACTTAGCAGTTAACTTTTTTAACATTGATACTTGTAAAGAAACTATAGAAAATCTTTTATCTTTTGATAAAAAATTAGATATAATGCGCAAGAACTTTGCAAACTTTTCAAAACCCTATTCTGCAAGTGAAATATTTAAGCTTATGGAGTTACTTGTTAAAGAAACGGACACAAGTAATAAAATCAAAACTTCTGAAAAAGTCTTTGATAAAAATAGCACTGATAAGAACTTTTTTAAGTCAGTAGAAGAATATTTCATGAAAACAGCCACAAAAATTTTTATTGGCAACTAAAAATCCAGCATATACTATGCTGGATTCCTCTTTTTTAATATCTCCAATATCTTAAATTCAACCTTTATATTACCAATCTCCTTGTTATCAGAGCTTATTTTGTTATTTACAATTTTATATTCCTCTGGTGTCAAAACCTTCTTCATTTGCTCTTCTGTTTCTTTATAAGAAACCTCACCTTTAGTGATATCTACAAAGCAGAGAGGAGGAAACATTACACACCACCAGTTTTTCCCTTCACCATTCCCTATGATTATTCTATATGCTTCATAATTACCCTGAGGTAAAGTTATATTTCCATAGGTTTTTATAGGAAAGTTTTCATTTTCTATTGCTGCTCTAACTGGGTAGTTATATCCGTTTTCTTCTATAACTTTACTTGCAATATATAATATCTCTTTATTGTTTCTTTTAATTATTTCCCTAGACTCTTCTATACTTTTAGAACCTTTAAGTTTCGGTTGGATATATTCTAAAACTTTATCTCTTACTTTTAATTTTAGGGCTTGGTCATCTTTTGAGTCACTGTTAGCTAAAACATGAAATCTTATAATCTTACCTGCTATATCCTTTTGAACATTTTCACCTTTTACGCTTACCTGTTTACTATTTAAAGTAAATATAACTAAAACACTAATAATTATTAATAAAAGCTTTTTCATTTTTTTATCCCCCAATATCTTTATCTTTATATCACTAATTATTGACAGATATTTTAGTTATATTCACTTTTAAAACTATTTTACTACTCCTATTCTTCTTACATTTGTATTAACATTTACATTTACAACTGCATTTTTATAGCTTTCTCCCCAGCTATTTTTTCTTTTTCTCCATATACTTGGATGAAACTTTTCAACATACTCTCTAAGTCCTATAGGATCAACTTCAAACTCCTGCTGTGTTATTCTAACTACTCGCTCACATTCTTTCTTTATAGATTTATTGAAATTATCTTGTATATAGCTTAAGGTATCTTTAGAGAATATACTGCCGTCAGTATGATAATCCTTTACTTCTCCCTCTATTCTCAAGTCTATATTAAATATCAGCTTACCTCCAGTATCCTGTACAGATATCTTTCTGTCTACTCCATCAATACTAATGTCTACTGGATGACCGTTTAGATAAGTTACTCTTCTTCCTCCCCTTAACTTTCCTCTAAGCATAACTAGATTTGAAGTTTCCACCGGGCTTAAATTTCCTATTATTTTGTAATTTTTTATCATTCCCACTCCTGCTATTCTTAACTCATTTTTATCCTTTTCTATTGTCATAACAGGAAGCATTGCATTTCCGTTTTGGCTTAATAATACTAAAAATTCATTTAATGTTATAGGAAATATAGTATCACTTCTAGAGCTATTTTCTATAAGACCTGTTAAAAATCCCTCTATATTCTTTTCCATGCCAGGCTTATACTTTAAGTATTCTTCTGCTTTTCCATCTGCTAAAACCACATACATCATTCTGTTTAAAGAAGGTTCTCTTTGAAGATAATCTACTACCTCCTTTGCAACGTCTGGGTAAGTCATCAAATCCTTACTTAATACAAGGAGTTTTGTATGACTAAACTTTATATCTCTGCTTGTTTGAAGTGACACTTTGCTTATAGCATCCTGCATTGAGTATCCGTCTGCCATTAAATATATATCCTCAGCAGATGAGCCCTTATCTGGTCCTAGCTTACTTATATCTGGAGCGCCAAAAGTAACATGAATTTTCTTTACATCCATAGCTGTGTAAGGCTCATCTGGCTTTAAACTCTTTAACTCTTTCTCTTTACCGATTTCCTCTCCAACATCAATTCCCATAATAGATACCAAACTTTTTCTATCTATTTCTATCTTATCCCAACACCCACTTAGTAAAATACAAACTAAAATCAAGGATACCATTTTTCTTAATTTCATTTTCTAATCTCCCCCTCTTCCACTCTTCTTTCTGAAGACCTTCTAAAAAAAAGTATTAGAGGCAGTATTACTAAACTATATAGCGTAAGTAAAGGTGTAACTTTACTATTTATATCATAAAGTTCTGCTATATTTTCAGGATATAAAGCAATTAAATATATAAAAGGTACTATTAAAACAGATGATAATTTTACATCTTTCAGACTAAACATATCCCTAAGTATATCTGCAGACAAATAGTATGAGTTTACAAAGGTAGTAAAATAGAATATTACCCATAACGCCATTACTACCCCTTCCCATCTTTCAATGAAAGCTCCAGGAATACTTATAGACTTTATCATAGTAATGGTAGGCCATAATAGTATCTTTGTTTGTTCTTTTGAAAATACCGCTAATGTAAATACTACAATAAGTGTATAAAAAATTGTAATAAAACTGATTCCTTTGAAAGCTGCTCTTTTTATCCCTTTTTTATTTTTTACAAAAGGTAATACCGTGTAAATTATACCTATGCCGCCAAAGCTAAATATTGATGTATTTAAAGCCCATATGTATTGAATCGGACTATTATTAAAGACAGGCAGAATATTAGTGAAGTCTGTTCTATTTAAAGTAAATAGCAAAACAAATATTATAGGAACAAACATAATCCAAAATGAGATTTCATTAAACTTTATTAAGGTATCTATCTCTCCTCTTAATAAATAACTTCCTACAAGTATAGTTATTATAAGCAAAAATTCTGTAGGAGTTTTTTGCAATAGATACATTTTTATTACTTCTATAAATATCCTCATACCTGTCGCAACAGAAAATATGTTATATACTATAAAAAATAAAGCTAAGATTGAACCTATTCCCCTTCCAAACTTTCTTCTCAAAATATTGTATAACTTATCATAACTATTAGCTCTCAAGGCTTTATAAGCCATGTATATTAATAAATAGCTTACAACTCCACTTACTATCGATATAATCCACCCTTCATTTCCAACTAGCGCTGACAATTCTCTAGGGTAGGAGAAAATACCTACTCCAACAACGGTTACTACTATAGTAGAAAACAATCCGAAAGGAGTAACGAATTCTTTATCCTTCATAATAGACATATCACCTCTATTTCTGTCTTACTTTATCTTCAGTATTCATATATTCTGGTCTTTTACTAAAGGCTTTTAACGGAAACCTTATATACATATCCTTAAAGTCTGATATATTAGGGTTAACCATAGGAGATAAATAAGGTATACCAAAACTTTTTAATTTTACAAGATGTATAAGTATAATGATCAGCCCTAGCACTATACCATATAACCCTACAACAGACGCTGCTATTATTAAGAGAAACCTTAATATCCTAAAAGCAGTTGATATCTCAAAATTAGGTGTAGTAAAATTTGTTATAGCCGTTACCGAAACTATAATAATCATTATAGGACTAACAACTCCCGCAGTAACAGCTGCCTGACCGATAATGAGACCACCTACTATACCTATAGTTGAACCTATCGCCTTAGGCAGCCTTGCTATAGCCTCGATTAATAAAGCTAAACTTACCTCCATAATTATAGCTTCTACAAAAGCTGGAAAAGGCACACCCTCTCTAGATGCAGCTATAAAATATGCCATCTTAGTAGGAATTATAGCTGTATGAAATGATGTAACTGCTACATAAAGTGCTGGTAGCAATAATGATAAAAAAATAGAGAAAAATCTCATAAACCTCATTAATGATCCGTATATCCATCTTTGATAATAATCATCAGGTGATTGAAAAAAATTAGGCATGGTTGCTGGAACAATAATCGCAAAAGGTGAGTTATCTACAAGTATAGCAATCCTACCCTCATATAATGCTGCAGCCACCACATCTGGTCTTTCCGTATTTTGTATCTGAGGAAAGATGGACCACTTGTCATCCTCTACCATTTGTTCAACGTATCCACTATCTAAAACTGCATCTATATTTATTCTTTCTACCCTGCTAAGCAATTCTTCTAAGGCATCTCTGTTTACAATATCTTCAATATACATTATTGCTGCATCAGTTTTAGATCTAACACCTAAAGACTTTGGAACTACCTTAAGCCTTGTGTCTCTTATTCTTCTTCTAACTAGTGCAGTATTAAATCTTATTGTTTCAGTAAAACCATCTCTTCCGCCTCTTATTACAGTCTCCCTAGAAGGTTCTGATACCCCTCTAGCTGGCCAAAAACGAGTAGCTATAACATAAGCACCTTCAAGCCCCTCAACAAACATCAAAGTATCACCTGAAAGCATTGCGTTAACACCTTCACTAAGCTTTTTTACTTCTCTGACATCAGTGACAGCTAAAATTCTATCCTTTATTTCACTTGCCTTCGTTATGTTATGGCCCTTAAGCATTACATTTTCAAGCACATAATCGTCTAAAAGTATTTTATCTCCCATTCCATCTATGTATACTAATGCTGATTTCAGCTTTCCTATGTAAAACTCCCTAAAAACTATGTCTGAAGCATCTTCTAAAAGTTCTTTTAAATAACAAATGTTTTCTTCTGTTTTTAATGATATGCAGTCTCTAATTTCTTCTTTCAAAAATGATCACTTCCCTTGACGTTATTGTAGTTTTTCTTTTTAGTCTATACAGCATACATAGCAAATAAATATAGAATAATTGATATTATTATTGAGCCTAAACCCATTATCTTTGCCTTATTTGCTGTTCTTTTCATACATGCTCTCTTAAAACTTTTTGAGTCAATGAATGCTAATACAAATCCCTGTATTAGCATCAACGCTAAGAAATATTTACTAAATAGTCCTAATATCCTCATAATATCCGCTCCTAATCTTTTCAGATAACCTCTCATTATTTTTAGCCTTAACATTCTTAATTATGCACAAAATTAATTTAGGAATTAAAGTTACGTACTTATACTTTTACCTAAAATTTCCAAAGAAAAAGAGTGTATAAAAATATCAATACTTTTATACACTCTCTCTTAAATTGTTCTTGTTATAAACACTTCTTCATAACTTTTCTTCATTCTGTCATAATACATCTGAGCTTTTAACATATCATCAAAAAAAGCAAACACTGTAGGTCCACTGCCACTCATTAATGAACCCAAGGCTCCCATTTTAACAGCTTCTTCTTTTATCTCTTTTAGTACCGTATGCTTTTTTAGGGTTACCTCTTCTAATACATTCTTCATATTACTGCTGATACTAGCTAAGTCATTATTTTCTACAGATCTTATTAAAAACTCAGTGTCAGGGTGCTCTGCTATGTTATCTACTTTTAAGCTTTCATATACTTCTTTTGTAGACACTCCAAAGGAGGGCTTAACTAATACCAATATATGATTTTTAAAAGATTTAAGCTTTGTAACCTTCTCTCCTATTCCTTCACAAAGAGCTGTGCCGCCAACTATGCAATATGGTACGTCAGCGCCTATGCTTAATCCCAGTTCCATAAGCTCAGCATCTTCTATTTCTGGTCTATAAAGGCTTCTCATAGCTCTTAAAACTGCAGCTGCATCAGTACTTCCTCCTGCTAGCCCAGCAGCCATAGGTATATTCTTTTCTATATGTATTTCCACTCCGCCTCTTACGTTATAGTTGTCTATAAAAAGCTCTGCAGCTCTATAAGCTAGGTTTTTTTTATCTATAGGTAATTCTTTTCTACTGCAGGTTAGCTTTATTTTGTCTGTTGTCTTCATTACACTTATTACATCATGTAGCTCTATGTTCTGCATTATCATCCTCAAGTTATGATAGCCGTCTTCTCTTCTACTAATAACGTCTAATGATAAATTTATTTTTCCATAAGCCTTCAGTATCATCGTTTCCCCTCCAAACAATCATGCCTTTTACTAGAATAGTATAATATATGGCTAAAATTAAAGCTATACCTTCAGATTAGAATTTAAAAGCACTTAGCTTTTAAAGCTCTAACCTTTCTAAAAGGTATAGCTTTTGATATTCTTAAAACTTGCTTTTAAAACAGGTAGAATTCTTTATGCCATAATTGCAGATTGATCTTTGTTTGTCTTTAAGCTAATTCTCTCTTTAACTAACTCTACTAAAGGTTTTGAATCCTCAAAGAACATTATTATTAGATCACCGGCTTTTGCGTCGTCTAAAGCTTTTTCTAATGCATCTCTTTCGTTTAATACTATATCTATACTCTTTCTATCAAAACCTGCTTTTAAAACACCATTTTCTAGGATACTTGCAATTTCTCCATTTTTTCTTCCTCTTTTATCTTTGTCTTCTTTAATATATATATAATCGAAGTTTTCTCCTGCTATTTTTCCAACCTCTTCTACGCTACTATTAGTTCTATCTCCAGGTACTCCTATAATACCAACAAGTCTATTATGCTTTATATTTTTTGCTCCTGATAAAACGGCTTTATATCCTTCTATATTATGACCATAGTCTAAAACTACTACAACGTTATCTATATTATACATATTGAATCTTCCTGGATTAAACTCTTCATCTCCATAAAAGGTCGTCAATCCCTCTTTTATAATTGGGTAGTCTAATTTAAGACCGATTAATGCTGCACAGGCTGCCATAGCATTTTCTATATTATAGGTTAACTTGCCTTCTAAAGTTATTTTGATATCTTCCACTTTTACTATAGGTACTATTTCTCCACTTTTTTCTACACACATTACTCCATTACTAATATAAACACCATATCCACCGTTGCTTATATTAGATCTTAGCGTGGTGTTATATTTATCCTTGGAAAATATAATTATATTACTCTTCATCCTGTCTACTATAGTTTTACTCATAGGATCATCTGCATTTAATACAACATATCCTTCATCTTTTACTGCTTCTCCTACTAAGGCCTTTACATAGGCTAGATCTTCAAGTGTATCTATTCCGTCTATCCCTAGGTGATCCTCTGTGATATTCGTTATAACTGCCACATCTGCTAAATCATAGGCGAGACCCTTTTTCAAAATGCCACCTCGAGCTGTTTCTAAAACAGCAGCATCTATTTCTTTGTTAGCTAGAATTGTTCTAGCACTATAATATCCAGTAGTATCTCCTTTATGGATGCACTTATTATTTATATATATTCCACCAGTTGTAGTCATTCCTACATTACATCCTGCCTTCGATAGAGCATAACTTATAAGCCTTGTAGTAGTGGTTTTCCCATTAGTACCAGTTATAGCTACTACAGGTATACTTTTAGGTGAATCCTTGAACATCATATCCACTATAGATCCAGCAACATTTCTACTTTTACCTTCACTTGGATAATGATGCATTCTAATTCCTGGTGCAGCATTAACCTCTATTATTGCTCCACCATCGGTAATAGGTTTACTTATATCATTACAGCATACATCTATTCCACATATATCAAGACCTATCGCTCTAGCAGCTCTTTCACATATCTGAATATTTTCCTCATGAATAATATCAGTACAATCTATTGCTTTACCACCTGTTGACAAGTTAGCATTTTCTCTTAGAATCAACTTTTCCCCTTCCGGTAAAATACTTTCTAGGTTATATCCCTTTTTGCTAATATAGGTCTTTAATTCATCATTTAGTTTTATTTTTGTTAAAGGTTTTTCATGACCTTCCCCTCTCATACTATCTCTATTTACATCATTTACCAACTCTCTTATACTGCTAAACCCATCTCCGATAATATAAGGAGGAATTCTCTCTGCTGCAGCTACAACCTTCCCGTCTACTACACATACTCTATAATCTCTTCCAAATATATTTTTTTCAATTATAATGTCACTAAAGCCTTTAGCCAATACTTCGTACGCATTAAGGGCTTCTTTTTCATTTTTAATATTTACAAAGACACCCTTGCCCTGATTACCAAACCTAGGCTTTAAAGTTATAGGATACCCAATTCTTTCTGCTTTAATTAACATCTCTAAGGCATTTCTAACTTTTCCGCCTTCTGCAATAGGTAGACATTGATTGTGTAAAATCTCCTTAGTTAGCAGCTTATCACAAGCTATGTCTACACCAATAGACCTTGTGTTATCAGAAATAGTTGCCTCTATTACCTTACTATACCTGCCATATCCTAGTTGAAACATGCTTCCTTCTCCAATTTTCATTACAGGTATGTTTCTATCTTTAGCTTCTTTAATTATAGATAGTGTACTTGGTCCAAGTTCTTCAGTTCTTAATATAGTTCTTACTTTACTAATAGCATCCTTTAAATCATAATTTTCTTTATTAATTAAAGAGTTGATTAGGTTCACTGTAATTTTACCGATTTCAACTCCAGTGCTTACATATACATATTCGTAGATAATATAGTACTTATCTCCGTCTATTTCTCTAGACTTACCATATGCTGCATTTAAACCTAATCTGTTTTGGAGAGCTAATATAATATGCTCACAGGTGTGGGAAAGATAAGTTCCTTCATAAAGTCTTTTTTTGAATCCATTTTCTTCATCAATTCCACACCTATGTTCATTTAATTCTGGAATTAGTTCTAATACCTTTTCATTAAATCCCTCTATATCCTTTGTTGGAATATCTCTATATCCCTGTAAGTCTACACACATCTTGATACACTTTCTATGAGAATATATATTTCTTCCTTCGAAAATTCTAAATTCATCTATTTTCATTTTTGTGTATATTGTCCTCCTATTTTTATCAGCTATATTTTATAAATCTTTTATGATTTAACTCCACTAAATGGCTTCTTGGTATTTAAATTAAAACTATCTCCAGATTTTAAAACGTATAATTTCACATTAAAAATAGACAATAGCTCATCTGGATATTGTTCTGATACATTACTATAAGTTATATTGCTTCCATCTATAACGTATACAGCTCCAGATCCTATTACCTTGAACTCTCCTTCTTCATTTACAACAATGGCTGTATCCTCGTCAATTCCTATTCCTAGACTTTGAGGATTTTCTGCTATTCCAACAAGCAGTCTTCCTACTCTTCCCCTCTGGGCAAAATGCTGATCTATAATCACATCTTTAATTAAGCCTAGTCCTGGTGCCATTTTTAAAGTGCATTTTTTTGGCGATTCGTCGTCAGGTCCAGTAATTATCATAGTAGCACTCATAACAGAAGCTCCAGCAGAGGTTCCAACAAAAATACATCCATCTTCATATGCATTAAGCATTTTTTGATAAATAGGTGTACCTCCTAGTAAACTAGTTATCCTAAGCTGGTCTCCTCCTGTAAAGAATACCAAGGCTGCTTCTTCTATAATGCTAACATTATTTTTATCATAGGCATCTTTCCTATCCTTTATATTTAATATCTTGATATTTTTAACTCCTAATTTTTCAAATACATTTCTATATTCATATCCTAATTCTTCTGGCAACTCAGATGCCACAGTTGTTACAACAAGCAGGTCATTATCCTTATCCAGTTTTCTGCAGACTTCTCTTAGTATCTTCTTGTCACCTTTCTTATCCTCTGCGCCTCCTATTATTATTAGACTTCCTTCTAACTTTTCTTCCAATGTATACACCCCTTTTTGTGGATATTTTTTATTTTTTCCACATATCTAATTATTATACATAGGCTAATTTTCGCTATTAATATAGATAAAAATTAAAAGCTTCAGTAGTCAGCCTACTGAAGCTTTTAAATATTAAACTGTGTTTATCTTTTTGCAATAAGTCTAATTATTATACTAAATTACAAAGCTTTTATATTTTTAAATAATATTTTATGCTTTACAATTTATATTACAGCTCTTCCTGGTATAATAAGTTTATCTCCAACTCTTATAGAATCTAGATCCTCTACGTTGTTAATCTTAATCAAATCATCTATTGTAGTTCCATACTTCTTAGCTATTTTCCAAAGTGTGTCTCCATGTTGAGTAACATAAATAGTAAGACTAGCCTTCTTTTTAGGAAGTTCTCCTTCTACAGCACTCATATCCACTAGAAACTCCTTATGAGTAATATAATTTACTCTAGAATACACTTCAACTACAGCCTTTATAGCTATGGTATCCGCTTCTATGGATGAATCTATACTCTCCAGGTTAGCCTTTGCAATGCACTGCATATCAATTTTACATCCTGGTATTTCTACTGAACAATTAAATGGTATTTCCTCACTTACTGTATATATATTTTTTTCATCATCAGTAGTTCTATACAGCACTTTTACATCTAAAACCCCATCTACTATAACTTTATCTTCAACTATTTTTTTATCTGTTATACATACCTTCCCAGAACACATAACTATCTGAGACATCTTTGGCCTACTGCTATCTAACTCGATATTATATTTTACTATACTTTGGTTAGTTGCTTGCCCATGCATCACATTTAGTTCATAATCCTTTTTGTCCATTTTCATAATTGAAGAAGGGGAGTATGCATCTTCTATAATATCCATGCCTTCTTTATACATAACCTTTGTATTTGACTTTATCAAGCATTCTAAAGCAAGAAGTCTATTCTCTCCTAAATCATCTTCATTAATGCTATAATCAACAGAATCAACCTTAAAATCTGTGTAGCTGTCCATTGTTGGATTTACGCCATCTAAATCTAACTCCTTACTGACTAATACATCATCTTCTATGGACACTAAATCTCTAATATCTTTTCCTCTGTAAAGCACAGTTATTAATGCAGATGCCTCTAAGAATATCTTTCCCTCCATAACTCTAATGTCCTTTTTATGGATCTTAACATCACACTTTAATATATTACCAATCTGCGGCTTATCCATAGGTACTTGCATTTGAGTTTTAGCTATTAAATCTCCAGAAACTGTACCAACTATCTTATCCACTGTCGCTGGATTTTTTAACATTTGCACATCTTCGGAACCAGTAACATCTTTTATTACTTCAAAGTTGTAATTTTTATAGACTTCTGCCTTTAGCTTTACAATTCCTTCTACTGCTACCTTTCTTTCATTTACTATGCCACATTCCATATGTTCTACATAACAGTCCGCATCACAAAGCATTCTATAATCTGATCCAGGAATCTCTACGTAGTTTGAAAACTTTCCTACATAAGTAACACTATGAACACCGGTACTTTCTTCCTCTCTAGCTAGATAAAGTATAGTATATTCTACTTGTCCTTCTATAGAAACTTTGTCCTGTATAACTTCCTTATTCACTATAAAAGGCTTGGCGTCAACCATTAAAATTTCACTAACGTCAGGATGAGTATCCGGTATTACATATTCGGCTTTTACTACAGTATCAGAAAAACTTTCACCAAGTAATTGTTCACACTCTATATTTTCTTTAATCAGCTCCATAGCCATGAATCTCCCTCCCATAAAAACCTACTATTTATTTATATATTCTCTAATAGGAAAATATGATAAAGTGGGCCATTTTTTCAAAATAAATAATATGTGCAAAATTGATATATTGCTACAACATTCATCATCTTTCCCATGTATTCTCTCCTGAAAAGCAATTTGGAATGTTTATTAATATTGACATTTGGAGAATTTTGACGTAATATTGAATTAGATGGTTGTTGATTATATAACCTCTCATAAATTCTCAATACCCTTTTATACCATAGTTGAAAGATGGATAACCCACCATCTTTCTTTTTATTTGCATAAAAAAATCGGTACTAAATTTTAGTACCGATTTATACAGCAAAAACTAATTGAACTGTCTTAGTTAAAACATCTGAGTAACTGTAAGTGACTTTCCTTTGGGTGTCATTTTCTAATCTAATTACAAATATACTAGGATAAGCTTTTTCTATAATTCCCTTATTTACTAAAACTTTTCTTCTCCCGCTATTTGCCTTTAATGTTACAGTATCGCCTACATGATCTTCAATATTTTTTCTTATTGAAGCCAATACATTTTTCTTTTCCACATTAAACACCCTCTTTCCACATTTCATATTATATATCCAAATATATATAATGTCAAATAAACTTTATATTGTATCAGTTAACAATTTGTTTTGTCAATATTAATTTTTTGTAAACAGCCTCGTTTTTTTTTATTTTACCTACTTTTGATATTATTACCTCAACTTTGCTTATATATGCAACTAATTTTGAAATAGGTTAATTTATATATATGGCGACTTCGGAAATCCTTCACGATATTTTCCTCTAGTCTGCAATCCACCTATACCTCTAGTACCAGTTATAGTATTTTCCAGTCCCTCCTGAATAGATACTACCTTCTCTATATTGGTATAAGCTATTTTTTCACATAAAAATACTGGATCTAGGCAATGTATTAATATTCTGCTTGGCGAACTAGCAAAATTGGCTCCAGCATCCAGTATAGCTTCATAACAAGATTGACAGGCTCCAGCAAATATTACTAAATCATCATAATTAGATTCATAGTTCCTAAGTTCCGATACTGCTTCCACAAAATACTTAGAATTTTTATAGTTATCAATATTTGTGAATTCCCTTGTTCCTTTAGAGATTGCATCATGTCCAGTAATTACTACTATGTCTGGTTTTACCTGCTTTACTAGTTCTAGTATAACCTTAGGCTGTTCTTTTTCTGCAACGGTTTTTCCTACTACATCCAACATTAATTGTTTATATACTTTAAGGCATACATCCAAATATTCAGGATCTCCATCTACATGGAGTATCTTTCCAGGGCGCCCAAAGGTAAGTTCATTACTTATGGGCATCTTTTCTATTCTATGCTCTGTTCGAAATCCACCTCTACTTAGTAAAACATTTCTTATTGAACTATTCACCTGCCTACTAAATATCTTTTCATTTTCCGTTAAGGAATCCTCTGGCACTGTCTCCAAGTCTTCCTCTGGAGAATCTGCTACAATCCTTAGATTTATTCCTTTTAATGAATAAATAATACCACTATCAGTATCTTTAATATCTATAACTTTGAAGGTAATATCTTTTCCATAAGACTTTCTTACTACTATATCTCCTATCTTCATCGTACTACACTCCATATTCAAACTCATAATAGATATAATATGTCCTTTTATATATTTGGTGAATATATTTTGATGATAAAATTATTATCAAAGTTAAACTTAATTAAAAATAGACATAAAGCACTGATAAAAACTAGTGCTTATATGTCTATTTTTAATTTACACAAAACCTTCCTCTTTTTGATTATACAATTCCTTAAACTCTTGTATGAATTTAGTATATTTTTCTTGTTCAGAAATTAACTCCTCCAACTTATTATTAAAGGTATTTAATGACCAATTCACCTCATTATAATAATATCTATTGGCAAGTCTCCAAAAGCGCTGAGGAAATAGTAGGAATGCAAATAGTACCCTGTATTCCTCTTCCTTTAAAGGACTAACTTCATTATACGAATTGATTATAAGCTCTGCTTCTTCTATATTCCAGTCAACACGCTTCAGAACCTTAATGATGAAGGCAGAAATATCGTATGCTCTTATCTCTCTTTTGCAGTAGTCAAAATCTATTACATTAACATCATCCTTTTTATCTATTATTATATTGTGGTATGTGAAGTCATGGTGACAAAATCCCTTTTCCTCTTCTGCAATACTACAAAGATCGTTATACTTAGAATCTGATAATACATTTATAGCCCTTTTACCAAAATCTTTATAAAATTGCATTGTTTTTATATAATTCAAATCAAAATTACCTTTAGTACTCTTTTTTCGTCCCATATCTCTCATTTTATCAAAGGATCTTACTCTTTTTTCCATTAAGTTTGGCCATCTTCCTAGGTCTGTCTTTAATTTACTATTTTCAGGTGGCTCATAACCTTTAGAAGCCAAATGGAGATAAGCTAAAGCTTTTGCAGCCTTTACTAAGTCCTCTCTATTTCTGAAGTCACACTCTCTTCCATCAAGCCATTCTGAAAGGGTGTATATATCTTCATTTACCAGTGCATAAGGATTTCCATCTACATTTAAACAATATCTATCCACCTTTGTAAAACCACTTTTTATTAGATGTTCCTTGGCCCCATATACAAATAAAAGTTTTTGTGTTCCATAATTTATCTTCTTTAAACATTTAGTTCCTTTGTCAGTTTTTAAAAGATATACTCCCTTATTTGGCTTGATACTCTCAATTTTGATGTCAAATTGTCTTTCTATTTCAAATTCTCTCATCATGTTAATCACCCCTATATAATTTATATGAATAACCTATTAACTTTAGAAGATTAATAACACTTTTGAAACAAGTTTAATATAATAAAATATAATAAAGTTTGAAAGGAATAGTCTTATGAAAATAGGAATTGACGGTAGAGCAGCCAAATGGTATAGAGGGACAGGAATAGGTACTTATACTTATCAATTAATTAATTGTTTAAATAGAATTGATACCATAAACAAATACCTGCTTTTTATGCCTGAAAACTGTAAACATGACATGTCTTTGAAAGGAAACTTTTATTTAAATAATATTACTGAGGGCAGTTCATCAAGTTTTTGGGATGAAGTAAACATACCCAATATATTAAAAGATAAAAACATACAACTTTACCACGTACCTCAAAACGGGGTTGGTCTGCCTATAGATAAGAATTGCCGATTTGTAATTACCCTTCATGATATAATCCCATATAAAATGCCTGAAACTGTTAGCGATAGATATTTAGAGATTTTTTCAAAGGAAATCCCTAAAATTGTATCTAATTGTGATGGAATAATAACAGTATCCAATTACTCGAAAAAAGATATAATTGAAGCTTTTAATTTTCCTGAGAATAAAGTGTATGTTACTCATCTAGCTAGTGAAGATATATATAAACCCTTAGACAAAACTGTAAGTAAGTATATAGCTAAAAGATACTATTCCATAGATGGAGACTTTATTCTATACGTTGGCGGGTTTAGCCCAAGAAAAAATATAATTGGCCTTATAGAAAGCTTTAGTAAGCTTATTTCTACTTATAAAAAAGATATAAAGCTTGTAATAGCAGGAAAAAAGGGCAAGTCCTATGATATTTATAAATCCCGAGCTGATGAGCTTCATATTTCAGATAAGGTGCTATTTCCAGGTTTTATCTCCATAGAGCATTTACCATATATATATAATGCCTCTAAGTTATTTGTGTATCCTTCTTTTTATGAGGGTTTTGGTCTTCCTCCAATTGAGGCAATGTCCTGCGGAGTACCTGTTATAGCTTCCAATATTACATCAGTTCCTGAGGTAGTTGGTGATGGCGGCTTGCTTATCAACCCTAAGGATATTGATAATTTATGTAATGCCATGTTTAGAATCTTATCTGATGACCTACTTCGGGAAAAACTAATCTCAGCGGGATTAACTAAAGCTTCAGGATTAAGTTGGGAAAAAACTGCAAAAGATACTATAGGAATTTATAATAAGATAATTAAAGGGTAATGTTAAACGGGGCATGTTAACGCTATATATTAGCCTGCCCTCTATTTACTCCTTTGTAGTATTTAATGTATAATATGTTATATGAAATTTAATCCTTTTCTAGAATCTTTATGAAGGGTGGTACATATAATGGCAAAGGATAGCTCATTTGATATTGTTTCAGAGGTTGATATGCAGGAAATGGATAATGCAGTTAACCAAGCAATGAAGGAAATTAGCCAACGTTATGACTTCAAAGGAAGCAGTGCTCAAATAGTACTAGAGAAAGATTCTCTAAAATTGAATGCTGAGGATGACTACAAAATTAAAGCTATGGTAGATATTCTTAAGGGAAAGATGATTAAAAGAAATATATCTACAAAATGTCTAAACCCAGGAAAAATAGATAATGCCTCTGGCGGCAACTTAAAACAAAACATTGAAATCCAAAAAGGTTTGAGCAAAGAAAAAGCTAAAGAAGTTGCTTCATACATAAAGGATCTAAAGCTTAAAGTTCAGGCCCAAATCATGGATGACAAGGTTCGTGTATCTGCGCCAAAAAAGGATGATTTACAAATAGTAATTCAAAACCTTAAATCAAAGGATTTTGATATCGACCTACAATTCATAAATTTAAGATAGCTAGGTCCTTATAAAAAAATCTGCTCTATACAAACGAGAGCAGATTTTTCCATATATTACTTAACTCATATTATTTTAAACTTATCTAGGAATTCTTCTCTATCCTCTTTATAGCTAGATTTTCTTTTTAGCCTATCTAAGAACACTTCTTCATCCCAGTCTTTTCTCTTTGCATAATAGTCTCTTGATATACTGTAGAAGTCCTCTGGAAATGCTAACATCGCTTTTAGTACTTCTATCTCCCTTTTACTTAATGTATTTTTAACGCAGTAATTTTCTATTATACTATTTGCCTTATCAACATCAAAGGCAAAGTTCTTTATGACTTTGTTTATGAAATTACATAAATCATGTACCTTTAGGTCTATAATAGCATAATCAAAGTCTATAAAATAAGCTTCACCGTCATTTATCAATATGTTATGATATGCTAAGTCATGGTGACAAACTACAATCTTGTCTTCCTCACTACAAAGTTTATAGTAACAAGATTTTTCAAGCATATCTGCACTTGCTTTAATTTGATTAATATAATAGTCCACATTCTTTAAAAATATTTCATCAAATTCAGTTTTATTTTCATGAATAGAAGCTATATTTTTAAAAAACTCCATCTCCTGAACTCTTCTTTTAAAAGTATCTATTAATTTTCCATTATTATATTTTGTATATAAACTAGTTTTAAATCCTTCTGATGCATTATGAAGTTCTCCTAGCCCCCTTGCAGCAATGGTTAAATCTACAGGATTACTAAAGTTACATTCTTTTCCTTGTACTACATCCATAACGCAATACATATTTCCATCCCAAATAGTGTATATTTCACCGTCTGCACCTTTTACAAAATCAACAATTCTTGAAAACTTGTTTCTTATATAATCCAGTATACTATATATAAACTTTAACTCTTCCTTAGTATATTCAACTTTTTTTAATATCTTTTCACCTCTATCTGTAGATGCCATATATACACCTCTAATAGGCATTACATCATATACCTTTAAGTTAAATTTATCGAACAACTCTACGCATAGGTCGTATTTAGTTAGATACTTTCTTTCACTATACCTCGGAAACATTTTTCCACCTCCTTAAATTAAACTGTTCCCATCTGCCACCATAGCCTTTTTTAACTTTAAAACATATTCATCTTCTGTCCAGCTTTTACTTTTTTCTCTATACCTATTACAACATTTCATGAATTCATAAGGATAAGATATAAGGGATATTATAAATAGTTCACTATCCTTCTCTAAGGATTCTAAATAGCAAAACTCCTTTACTAATTCACCAAAATTTAATTCTATTCCCTTTCGCCTAATCTTTCCTAGCAAGTGCACTAAATCCATCTCAACCATATCGTAGCAGCAATCTTTTATATTTCTTATTTCTATAAAATCTTCTCTTCTTAAGTTGTTAAAAGATGTGTCTCCAATGCACATCTCAGATCTCTTCATACTCCTCATTATAAGACCTATATAATTATTTATATATATAGTATCAATAACTTTTCTAGCCCTTGTTAAGTAAATATCTCCTTTATCTAATAAAATTTTTTCAAATTCATTAACCGGTGTCTTTTTAGACAAATTGTCTAAGTCCTTACTTAGTCTTTTTATATATATCTTATACTGCTCTACAGTCTTCCCAATATTGTTATCAAGTCTTTTATTCATTACTTCCATATATCCTAGGGTATTTGAGTGAAATTCAGTAATATTTAGGATTTGCTCTTTTACCATACCTGCTGTTAAATTTTCATACTGTATTTGATCCTTAAACTCATCTATCTTCTTAATGCCTTTACTTTCTAGATACTTTATAAAACATAATGTAAGGTTGTCGCAGTACACTTCAAAACCTCCTCACTAAGTGTTACCTACTCTTTCTTTTCATCTCCTTTAATAATTTCTTTTTCTTCTTTTCTAGCTTCTTTACCTCTTCTTCTCTTTTTTTTATCTTTTTTAACTCCTTCACTGATCTCTTCAAAACTTCCACCTTATCTTCATAGGACTTTAAATTCATTGCTTCTTCTTCCTTTTTCACCTTTTTATGTGACATAATCATACTTCCTTTCATAAATTTTTACTCATACTGTATAAATCTAAACTCATCTAAAAATTCTTGTTTTTCATCTCTATCCGCCTTTATCTTTCTTAACTTTTTCAAGAAAAAGTCCTCACCCCAAGGCTGCTTTTCCCAATAGTATTGAATTCCTACTTGCCAGTAATCCTGAGGGAACTCCATAAATGCAGCCATTATCGGTATATCTTCTTGTTTAACCTTGTTTACTGTACTATAGGCTTCTAAAACAAACAAAGAATTCCCAATACTCCACTTTCCATTCTTCATACGCCTTATAAGTAGGCTTGCTAAGTCATGTAGGTGAGTATCAAGCATACAGTAATCAAAGTCTATAATATTTACCTCGCTATTACTATCTATCAAAACATTGTGGTTTGCATAATCATGGTGGCAAAAACCCCTATTTTCTATTTCAGTCTTCATAACGTCTATATACTTGCTTTCCTTTAAATGCTCTACTGAAGTTTCTGCTCTTTCCAATTCTTCTTCCATCATATTTAAATAGATTTCATCGAATTCAGTTTTCTTTTCCCTTTTATCTATTCTCTTTTTAAAATCTAATATTTCATCTCTTCTTGTGTTGAAAGTCTCTATCCACTTAAACCATCCAATCCTAGGCTTCATATCTTCTGTGAGCCTAAATCCCTTGCTTTTTTTATGAAGTTCAGCTAATTTTGAAGAGGCAATTAATATTTCTACAGGATTATCGTAGTTACATTGTCTAGAATTTATCCAGTTAGTAAGATAGGCATAGTTGCCATATAAATTTATATACTCTAATCCATCCTTAGTTTTTATTATTTCAGGAATGCTTTTAAACTTATTATTTTGGAGATGTTTTATGGCTGATATAATAAATAGGAAATGGCCGAAATTATATTTTATTACTTTTAGACAATATTGGTTATCCTCAGTGTGAACTTTATATACATTTTTTATCTTTTCTATAGAATTAACCTTTAGTTCATAAGCTTGCTCAACTACATTTTGTACCTGTCTTATATCCAAGATCCTTCCTCCAAACTACTGCTATATATGTATTATATGAATTAACTTATATGTGTGTGCTAAATGACACACTTTTAGCGTAATATTAATAATATATAGTAGAGTTTATTTTTTTGTCATAGATATGGTTATGTTGAATTGGGGGTAGGACTCTCAATTTTAGGTGGAGGTAGATATTTTTATGAAAATTGCTATGGATGCGAGAGGTATTAATTGGTATAAAGGAACTGGTATAGGGACTTACACAGATAAAATCCTAAGATATATGATTCAAAATAATAAAGATAATTTTTATCAGATTTACTGGTCTGGAGAAAATTATCAAGATTTTGAAGATGTTAATACAAAGATAGTAATAGCATCTAAAAAACATCACAGATTTTTCGAACAACAATACTTTCCCAGTAATCTAAAAAAGGAAAATGTAGATATATATCACATTCCTCAAAATGGCATAGGCATATCTGAAAGCATCCCTTGTAAGAAAGTAGTAACTATACATGACTTGATTCCTTATATTTTACCTGAGACTGTGGGCAGAGGATACTTATCTAAATTTCTAAGGGAGATGCCTAGAATACTGGAACTTTGCGATGGAGTTATAACAGTGTCAGAATGTTCTAAAAGAGATGTTCTGAAATTCTTCCCTATCGAGGAAGACAAGGTCTTTGTAACACCTTTAGCTGCAGATAGTAAGTATAAACCACTAGATAAAGATAAATGTCAGGAGATATTAAGAGAAGCTTATAATATAACTAAACCTTTTGTGCTTTATATAGGCGGTTTCAGCCCAAGGAAAAATGTATCAGCCTTAATGACTGCCTTTTCTAGTATTCATAAAAACTTAGATGAGGAACACGATCTAGTTATTGTTGGAGCAAACAAAGACGATATCAATATCCTAAAGCAGTTAAGTGTAGACTTGAATATAGAATCTAATGTAATATTTACAGGCTTCGTTCAAGAAGAGCTTCTACCTGTATTTTATAATAGCTGTAACGTATTTGTTTATCCTTCCATATATGAAGGGTTTGGTCTTCCTCCTTTAGAAGCTATGAGTTGCGGAACTCCTGTAATCACTTCTGATATCTCCTCCATACCTGAAGTAGTTGGAGACGGAGGAATCCTTATAGACCCCTTTAATATGAAAAGTATTATGTATTCTCTTGAAGCACTATTAAATGATGAAAGTATAAGAATTGAATTAAGCACTAAAGCTCTAAAGAGAGCCTCTCAATTTTCTTGGTCAAAAACTTCAGAGCAAACTATTGAAGCTTACAAAAATATTTTATACGGAAAATAAATAAAGCCTCCTGACTCTTTTCCGTTCCAAGTCAGGAGGTTTATTTAAATATTAAAATTCCCTATGATTAATCCCTTTACATAGCTATTATATACCAAAGCATAATCTTTGTAAACGTTTATCATAGACTATTTTATTGTAGTTTTATTCTCTAACTCCTTTTGAAGTTGATCCATGATAGACTTTATATCTTTGCTTTTTAAATTTTCTATAGATAAAGCATCCTTTATAGATTCATCTAAAACTTGAAAGTTAGAAACGTATTTTATTCCTTGAGAACCTTTCTCTACACTGCTAAATAGAAACCAAATTTTTTCATTGTAATAGTCATTATTTTTATTGAACTCAACTAAATTATAAATATCTGTTGACACTGGAAAAGCTCCTTGACTATTCATCATTTCTATTTGGGTACGGTTATCTGTTGCAGCGAATTTTACAAATTCCTTTGCTATTTCTAAGTTAGCTGATGACTTATTAATCATGATGTTTAACCCGCCAACAGACACATCTCTATTTCCACCTGCCTCAAAAGCAGGAAGCTTCATTGCCCTCCATTTTCCCTTTTGCTCTGGTAGGTATTGAATTAAGTCAGTAACATAAAGAGGATCTGCTATAAAGGAAATTATTTTATCCTTTTTTATATTTTCTATAATAGAATCCTTGTGAGACAGATCGTAAACTGTTCCTTCTGAATATAGTAGTTTGACCATCTCTAAAGCTTTAATCCATTGCTCAGAGCTTAAATTCAGCTTTCCATCTTTATCAAAATACGATGTATTAAGCTGATTAGCTAGAATATAATACAAATTACTGTTTTCATCTCTTATGTTTGTCATAAGGCTTTTTCCAGTATCTTTACTTATCTTCTTACCTAAGTCTATATAATCTTTCCATGTCTTAATATCATCTAGATTTATACCAAGACTCCCTAAAATATCGCTTCTATAAAGCATAACTTTTGGAGAAGAACTTAAAGGCAATCCATACACTCTATTTTTCAAAGTTAGGTTATCAAACTTACCTGTAGAGATTTTATCTTTTAGATAACTTACATCATCAGTTACATCTAAAAAAGTATCCGGAAACCTATATAATAAATTTTGAACAGACTTATCCTCTACACTTATTACATCTATAGGTCTTTCTTTATTATTCATATACTCTTTGCTAATTTTTTCTGTGGATTTATCCTCTACATCTATATCTATTACCACATTTTTATGAAACTTTTCAAAGTTATCTGCAGCAACCTTCAACTGTTTCTCATATCTTCTATCCGTTAATACTACAATCTTACCCTCTAAAGTCTCTTTATCCTTAGAGGCAGGTCTATTGCTGCTACAAGCGGACATAAAAGTTATTATACTTATTAAAAATAGTACTATTAAAATCTTTATATATCTTCTCATAAACATTCTCCTGATATCTACAACCTATTTATCATACTTGCAAGATATCCAGCTCCGAAGCCATTGTCTATATTTACAACGCTAACGCCACTAGCACAACTATTAAGCATAGTTAGTAGTGCAGACACTCCTCCAAAGCTAGCACCATATCCAACACTAGTAGGTACTCCAATTACTGGTTTATCCACTAATCCCCCTACAACACTTGCTAAGGCCCCTTCCATTCCTGCTGCAACAATAATAACTTTTGCCTCTCTTATTACATCTAATCTATCAAGAAGTCTATGAATTCCAGCTACTCCTACGTCATATATTCTTTCTACCTTAGTTCCAAAAATCTCCGCTGTAATCGCAGCCTCCTCCGCTACTGGTATATCAGAAGTCCCTGCAGTAACTACTGCTATATATGTATCTGAAGTTTTCATATCTTTATTCTTTATAGTTATAACCTTAGCTTCCCGGCTATATTCTGCCTCTGGACATACATCCCTAACTGCCTGAAAAACTTCCTCCGTTGCTCTTGTTCCAAGTATATTACAACCCTTCGTGAGCATAAAGCTTACTATCCCGCTTACCTGCTCTGGAGTTTTTCCCGCACAGTATATTACCTCAGGATATCCAACCCTAAGTTCTCTGTGATTATCTACCTTAGCATATCCTAAATCCTTAAAAGGAAGGTCTTGGAGCTTTTTAATTCCTTCATCTACAGTTAAATTACCGTTTTTTATCTTCTCCAGTAATTCTCTAGTTTCCTTCAAATCCATACTATCACTCTTTTCTAATTATTTATTCAGGCTCCCCATTTTATATCCCTGCAAATCTAAAGTGACATACCTAAATCCTAATTGCTTAAATTCTTCTCCTACTTTATCCATTAACTCTTCACTGATAAAACGAGTTCTATCTTGTCTTTGAACTTCTATCCTAGCTAGATCACCATGACTTCTTACTCTTACTCCCTTAAATCCCTGTTTCATTAAATATACTTCTGCTCTCTCGATTTTTCTCAAATCTTCAATTTTTATTTCTTGATTATAAGGTATTCTCGAGAGGAGACATGCGTAAGCTGGTTTATCCCAAGTTACTAGCCCTAATTCCTTCGAAAACCTTCTAATATTCTCCTTTGATATGTTATTCTCTAAAAGAGGACTTACTACCCCTAGTTCCTTTAACGCCCTCATTCCTGGTCTATAATCCTTAGTATCATCTAAATTTGTTCCATCTACTACATATTTAAATCCTTTATCCTTTTGTAACTCTATAATCTTACTAAAAACAAAGTGTTTACATAGATAACACCTATCTTCAGGATTATTTTTTATAGCATCAAGTATAACAGGTACTTCTACAAGTTCATGTCTTACATTGAGCTCTTTTACTAATTCTTTTGCCTCTTTTACTTCCCATGTTGGAATATATGGTGATACTATAGTAACTGCCAATACCTTATCTCCTAAGGCCTCTTTTGCTGCTTGCATTAAAAAAGTGCTATCTACGCCTCCTGAAAAAGCAATTACAACGCTTTCTAGACCTTGTAGATAACTTATTAACTTTTTATATTTCTCGTCTTTAATCATTTACCCCATCTCCTAACTTATAGTATCTAGCTTTATCCCTATAAAAAACATAAAATACTATATACTCATACTTCACTATAATTTTTATCGATCATTTAAAGCTACTTCACTATAAACGTCATTTATACTAACTTTATTCTCTAATGCAGCCCTTTTACAATCCCCATATTCTGGCTTAGACTTTATTTTCTTGCCCTTATAATAGGCATTCTTTACAGTAATTTCACCATATTTGGTTTTGACCTTTACAAAATCTCTTTTTAAAATATCTCTATGGGCTTTATACTTTCTAATACCTAAAGTGGTAGTTTGGGTTAAAATTATTTCCCTAATTTCTTCACTTTTCTCCTTAGTATAAATAACATTTAATTTCACTGCTGGTCTTCCTTTTTTCATAATTATAGGTGTTAGATAAACATCTAGTGCTCCTTTATTAAAAAGTAATTCCATAATATAGTCGTACATCTCAGGATTCATGTCGTCTATATTACATTCTGTTACCTCTACTTCATCAGCTGTTAGTTCTTGATACTCTGAAGGATCTTCTAATAAATCATTAGAAAACATCTCCTCTTTAATTTCTTCTCCTATATAAACCCTTAAAACATTAGGTATATCTCCAATATCCTTCTGTCCTATTCCATAACCTATTTTATCAATCTTAAAGTTTCTCCTATCTGTAAATTCTTCTACGGCATAAGCTAAAATAGCAGCCCCTGTTGGAGTTGTTGCTTCAAAGGATAAGTTAGACCTTAATGGCACACCTTTTAGTATTTCAACTGTTGCCGGTGCAGGGACCGGCATCACACCATGAGCACACTTTACGAATCCAGAACCTACTTCTACGGTTGAGGCTTTTATTCTATCAATCTTAAGGCAATCAAAACAAATAGCTGCGCCAACAATATCAACTATAGAATCTACTGCACCAACCTCATGAAAATGGACTTCCTTCATGGTTTTACCATGAACTTTCGCCTCTGCTTCTGCAACCTTTTTAAATATTCCTAAACTTATATTTTTGATATTCTCATTTAAGTTGCTTTTTTGTATTATTAGTTCTATATCCTGTAAATTTCTATGATGATGATTATGCTCATGGTTATTATCATTATGACAGTGTTTGTGATTTTCACCACTAATATGATCATGTTCCACATTATGATGATCGTGACTTGAAGCACTATTAGTGTGGCTATGATGCTTTAAAATTACATCTACCTTAGTTCCTGTAATACCTTTTCTGTTATCCTTATCTATCTTTAGTTCGTATTCATCTAAATTTAATTTTGAAAGTTCTTTTATTAAATATTCTTTATCTACTCCAACATCTATTAATGCCCCTAGGTTCATATCTCCACTTATACCGGAGAAACAGTCATAATAAAGTGTTCTCATTTATATCTATCTCCTATACATTAGTTTCAATTTCTACAGCTTTCACCCCATTGTTAGTCTTAATGTTAATTACAATCATCCCTAGTAAAATTAATCCGCAGCCTGTTAAAGTTTTTCCTGTAAGCCTATCCCCAATAAAAGTAGAAAATATAGCACTAAAAACAGGCTCTGCTAAAAATATTATGGCTGCATGGGTAGGACTTGTATATGGCTGCATTTTATTTTGAACTAAGTAAGCTATTATTGTACAAAATATAGCCATAAAGACTATTGAAGCTACTGAACCATAATTGAATACTATATCTAATTTTTCAATTGCACCGGCAGGGATAAGTGCTAATATTCCTACAATTAAGGTTTGAATACAGGTTAATGCTATTATATCTGCATCCTTAACACATTTATCTACAAGTATTATCTGAGCTGCAAAAGCTACAGCACCTAATATTGTAAGAAAGTCTCCAAAATTTATAGTTAAATCTCCATTTATGGATATGACACCAAGACCAATTACGGATAATATAACTCCTATTATAGTCTTTAAATCTGGTATCTTCTTATATAGTAATGCAAGCACTAAAGGTACTATAACAACATTAAGTCCTGTGATAAATCCTGACTTACTTGGTGTTGTGTATAGCATTCCTATTACTTGCAGTGCAGTACCTACAAATATTGACGTTCCAATTAATAGTCCTGCTTTTAAAGTTTCCTTATTCATAGTTTTTAACCGCTTATAAAATATTGCTGCTAGAATTAACCCTGCTAATAAATATCTTAAAGCTATTAGTGAATATGGCGGTACATATTTAAGTATTACACTAGTTATAGGAAAAGTTACTCCCCATATAATTGTAATCAATAACAGGCTTAAATCCGCTTTTAATTCTCTTGTCATTTGATCCCCCCTTTATTAAATCTCTTTTTATATTTTATCATATATAAATATATTATTTAAATTAAATATTGGAAAACTTTATTATCAACAAAAAGACTGCTAACAATCATTTGTTAACAGCCTTCTCATTCAATCATAAATACTTTTCCATATTATCTTGGCTTTTTAACAGATCTACAAGGTACTTTATTTCCTGGTCCTTATTTTTATCCATAACAAGTATAACATCCCCTGCCTCTACTATTATCAAGTCTTTTACTCCGAATGCTATAATCAATTTATCTTTTCCAAATACAGTGCAGCGTTCACTAGACTCTAAAAAGGTACTTCCTGTTACATTATTACCTTCGAAATCTTTCAAAAACCTTCCTAATGCAGTAAACGTCCCTATATCATCCCATAGAAACTCACACTTAATTACATATGCCTTTCTAGTCTTTTGCATAATTCCAAAATCCACAGAAATTCCATCTATTAACTCATATTGTTCTTTGATAGTTTCCGCTTCTCTATCTGTATCCAAGTCATTATATATAGCAAGCATACTCTTGTACATCTTAGGCAAATATTTTTGCATTTCTCTTAAGTAAGTATCTGCTCTCCATATAAACATTCCACTGTTCCATAGATAAGTTCCTTTAAGAACAAGATCCTTAGCTACTTCAAAATTAGGTTTTTCTAAAAATCTTTCTATTTTATAACTTGCGATATCTCCATTAATCCTTTCTCCCATTTCTATATATCCATAGCCAGTTTCTGGTCTCGTAGGTTCAACTCCTATAGTTACAAGTCCTCGTCTTCTTTCCGCAATATCTTTTCCTTGGGAAATTGTATTTAAAAATGCTCTCTCATTCTCTATATAATGATCTGAGGGCAAAATAATCATAGTTGCATTAGCATCCTTCTTTAACAGCTTCATAGCTGAGAGACCTATACAGGTAGCGGTTTCTTTATTCTCTGGCTCTGCAAATATATTGTTTTTAGATATATCTGGCAACTCCTCATATATCCTATCTATATACTCTTCATTAGTCACTACATAAATATTTTCTTTGTTAACTAAAGGCTTTATTCTATCTACTGTATTTCTTAAGAAGCTTTTATTATTTATAATTTTCAAAAACTGTTTTGGATTTTTAGACCTGGAAAGAGGATACAATCTTGTTCCTTTGCCTCCTGCAAGAATTAGTGCATATAACAATAAGCCTCACTCCTAAAATTGCTTTACTGTATAATATGTATTTTGTTATCCACTTGTGAAAAATTCTTGCAAATTAGTTGAATTTTTTCTTTCCTTGTTAACTGTTTTATAGCATATTCTCTTCTCATAGCTTCACACTTTGTTTCATATTCCTCATAATACACTAATTCAACAGGTAATCTAGCCCTTGTATATCTAGCCCCTCTTCCAGCATTATGTACCTTTAACCTTTTCTCTAAATCCTTTGTATATCCTGTATATAGTGTTCCATCACTGCACTTTAAAATATAGACATAATTCATCTTCCCATCCCCTAATAGAATTACTTTACTGATACATATTTATTATCTTGTACATAAAATCTTAAAGGAAAATCCTTTGCTTCCTCTGCATAATCTATTCCAATACGTTTTGAAGTTACTATACTGAAATCTTCTTTTTCTCCCTCTTCTATATACAACCTGCTGCCACATAAATCCTCTCCATTTTGCTCCTTATTTATTAATAGGGCGTTGCATAGCTTTCCTGGACCATTAGTTAAGTTTTTTATCTGGGTTTTAGTAAGCTCATCATAAGATTTTTTAAACCTATTTTCCGCCATTAGCTCGATACCCTCTAATGGTTCTAAACCTCTTACTAAAACTGCTTGAGGAGTTCCCTCTTCTCTAGTAACCACATTAAAACAATAATACATACCATATATTATAAAAACATAAGAAACTCCTGGTTTCCCATACATGACCTCAACCCTAGGTGTTTTCCTCCCTCCATAAGAGTGAGCTGCTTTGTCGGTGACTCCCAAATAAGCTTCTGTTTCAACAATTTTACCAGAAATCCTCTGTCCATTAAATTCATGAACTAATATTTTTCCTAGAAGTTCTTTTGCTACAATCCCTGTATCTCTGTTGTAGAAGTCTCTATCCAACTTTTTCATTAGCTATATCTCCTTACCGTTAGACATTTATCTAAATTATATCATTATTAAAAAGTTATTTGTTTACACTGATTGGTAAAACTTTGTATAAAAATAAAACCCACACTTAATGTGGATTTTATTCTTATATTTTAAATCTATAAATAGATAATTTCTATTTATAGTTATAAACTAGTCATAGGATTTCACTATTTGTTTTCCCGTTCTTATAGCTTTAGCTTCTTGTGGTCCTACAGCCTTTGAGCCAGGCTTATTGTTTTTAGTTTTAAAAGCATGCTGTATATCCATTCCTTCTTGTTTATTCACTATAGCTTACCCCTTTCTTTGTCTTTTTTCATCTTTTTGCTGACTGTTGCTACTTTGTGTTCGTTTTGAACCTATATTTACACCTTGAGCATTTATATCTGATTTCTTTCCAGTACTCATATTCCCACTTCCTTTAGTATATTGGTTTTCCATCAAAGTTCTCAAACTTTGGAGGATTCTTAGTATTCTTTTTATTTCCTGAAGGTCTATTCATATCATTTCTTTTATTTTCTCTATTACTTGCTTTATGATGTATTCTATCAGTCATTTTCATCTCCCCTTTCTAAAATTAGTTTTTCCACTGAAAGGGCTTTTATTCTGTCCACATAAGACCAACTATAGTACGTTATAGTTAAAGAGGTTAAATTTTAATAAAAAAGATACCCCTGCAATTTTAAATTACAGAGGTATCTTAATTATTTATTATGCTGCAGCCTGTTTAGCTTTGTTAGCTGATTTAAACATCATTGTTGAAGTATAGATGATAACTACTATTACTAACCACTTTAATACATTTAAAGGTAGCTCTTTAACTATATATGCAGCTATGAAAACTCCTATAGTACCAAATATAGTTATTGCCATAGAAGCTTTTCTATCATAAGCTCCTTCTTTAACGAACTTAGCTGATGCTGCTGGCATTAAGAATGCACAAGAACCCATCATTATAGGGAACGCAATCTTAGGGCTCATTCCAAGTGCGAATACAAGTGCCATACATGGAGCATATAGTCCTATTCCTAGTGTCATAAGCGCTCCTAGGATAAAGTTAGCAACTACTGCTATTACAAGTTTTCCACCTGTAAGTCCTATAGCATCTCCACCTGGAGGCATTAAGTTTAATTGTTGTGCAAGCATTGTTAAAGCAACTAAAAGTAATGCAATTCCCATTCCAAGCTGTATTTTCTTCTCATCAAGTTTAGATACAATTCCAGCTCCCACTACAGCACCTACTGTTGCTGCCGCAAGCATTGAGAACAATGTTACTGGATCAACCTTTATAACTGTTATAAATATAAGTGCTTCAATCGCAACTGGTATAGTACAGGAAGCATTAAGAGTTCCTGGTATTGTTCTATCCTCTGAAAGCTTAAAAAACTTTAACAAAGCTGTTGTTGGAGCAAAGCTTCCTATTCCTAGAGTATCAAGGAAATTTGTAACAAATCCTACTGCGCCAAGTGCTAAAAAGTTTGACTTTTCTAGTCTTCCTTCTTTTGCGGCCTTTGCATAATCCGTAAAAAACACAAATGCAAAGTATGCTACTAAAAGTAGAAGTAATCCAAATACTATCTTTACCATTGTATATCCTCCCTTTTGCCTTTTGTTTAAATTTTTTTAATTTTTTATTAAATCTTTGTTAATAATATATCATGATATTAAACTGTAATCAATAGGCCAGTTTAAGGTAATTACTTTAGTATAAATCCATGTTTAACAGGATCTTCAGGATCTATAAAGAATTGATTGTGTCCTGTTATATATGCTGCTCCTGTTATTTCAGGAATTATTGCATCAAAATCTCCAACTTTAGTTTCTTCAAGTACTCTTCCTTTGAATTTTGTTTGTATTATACTTTCATATATAAAGTCTTCGTTCATCTTTAGTTCGCCTTTTGCGTATAAAGTAGCTATTTTAGCACTTGTTCCTGTTCCACATGGCGATCTGTCTAATTGTCCTTGACCAAATACAACTGCGTTTTGCATTGTTGCATCTTCGCTCTTAGCTGGTCCATAAATCTCACATAAGTCTACTGTCTTTATATGTGGAAGTGTTGGATGTTGTATTTCAACTTGCTCATTTACAGCCTTTATAACGTCCATTCCTAGTTCTATTATCTTTTGAGCATTTGCTGGTGATATATCTATTCCTAACTTTTCTGCCTTAACTATTGCGAAGAAGCTTCCTCCAAAGGATATATCCATTGTTACTTTTCCTACGTTAGGTACATCTACTTCTACATCTCTCTTATATAAGAAAGCTGGTACGTTTATTATGGAAACTTCCTTTGCCTTTCCATCTTCAACCTTTACACTAGCTTTTACAAGTCCTGCTGGTGCTTCTAATGTAAGATTTGTTACAGGCTCTGTTACTGGTACCATTCCTGTTTCCACTGCTACAGTCGCTGCTCCTATTGAACCATGACCACACATATTTAAGTATCCGCCGCCGTCCATGAATATTATTCCTAAGTCAGCTTCATCTGTAGTTGGCTGAGTTATTATTGAACCGAACATATCATTGTGTCCTCTTGGCTCAAGCATTATAGCTGTTCTTACCCAGTCTAAATTTTCTTCTAAGTAAGCCTTCTTCTCAGGCATAGTTTTTCCTGGAATATTTGGAACTCCTCCCACTACTATTCTTGTTGGCTCTCCCATTGTATGTGAATCAATCGCAAATATTGTTTTTGAACTTTTCATTTTTTAGTCCTCCCTTTTTCTCATTTTTAATTTTAAGAAAGCTAAAGCTTTTTTAGCATCTAGTTCCACTACGTTATTTTCTCCTACAACCTCAGTCTCAATTCCCTCTATCGACTTGTTAAAATCAACTATGGTGTCCATATATTGGTTAGTAACTACAAATTGTGCTTGTGTCCCAACAAAGCTCATTCCTACTACTGGAATTCCCCTTTTTCCTATTTCCTCTAGGGCAGTAGCAAAGTCTATATTACTATTTCCCCAGCCATCAATAGATACTATTGCTCCATCAGCTCTCATAGCTTCTATCCAAGCTGCAGCCCTTTGAGCTGAAAACACCTTGTCTTCATTTTCTTGAGGAGTTCCTGATACTATAATTCCTAAAAGGTCTACATCTCCATCATTAGATACCACATTAAGAAGAGGATCTCTAAAATGATGCAGGGTAGTTTCCTTTGTAGACGGCCCAATTCCCACATTAATCACCTCTGATTCATAGCTTAGTGCATAGCTCTTAATGCTCCATCTCTATACTCGTTTGGACTTACTATCATAGGTACATTTCCCATATCTATAATAGATCTACAGCCTGAGAATCCACCTGGTTCTCTGCCAAACAATCCTGTATCATACATAGCTCCTTGACCTGCAACCTGTTTTAAGATTACTACCTTTTTCTTTCCTGGTTTAACCTTATCGAAATATTCATACTTTTCGTCGCATAGTCTTCCATTTACTTTTTTAAGATAGTCTCTAATTTCTTGAATTATTCTGTCAGAAACTTCGTGAGCTGCCATAGGACCAGGTCTGCTGGTACCTTTTCCAGACTTTAGTGTA